>CAZZNL010000123.1:0-1906 GCA_964655625.1 uncultured Pseudomonadales bacterium | reverse complement strand
TGCTTACTTGCCGCAGGCTTACTCCCCAAGGATTTATAACCTGACGACTTGCCGCCAGGCTTCTTATCAAACAGTGGCTTATCGAAAGATTTTTTCTCAAACGATTTTTTGTCAGACGGCTTCTTGTCAAAGTCTTTCTTATCAAAACTTTTCTTATCAAAAGGCTTCTTGTCAAAAGCCTTCTTATCCCCTGCCTTGCTCAACCCCATCGGTGTGATATTCATGGGTCTACCCGCCACACGGGTATTTTTTAATACTTTCAACAAATCACCGGCGATGTCTGCAGGTAAATCCACGGTGCTGTAATCATCGTGAATACTGATATGGCCGATATGTTTGCTATCGAGATCCGCTTCATTGGCAATCGCGCCGACAATATTGCCGGGTTTGATATTGTGCTCGTAACCCACCGCAATGCGGAAACGCTGCATGCCAGCCTCTAATTCACGCGTTGGTTTATCGCTGCGCATACGCTTAATGCGCTCGCGTTTCTCGTCATCGTAATCGTCGCGTTCACGGCGTTTACGCGCTGGACGATCATCCGACAAAGCCTGTGTGCGCGGCATATCTTTTTCATTCAACAGCAACTCGCTGCCACCTTGCGCAATCGCTGCCAGTGCAGCAGCAATGGCATCCAGCTCTGCACCGGTTTCATGTTGATACTGTGTAATCAACTCGCGATAAAGATCCAAACCGCCTTTTTCCAGCGCATCACCAATGCTCTGCTTGAATTTGGCAATTCGCTTGTCATTGATAAACTGGGTGGAGGGTAGCTCCATCAATTCAATTGGCTGGCGCGTTGCTTTTTCAATCGCAAACAGCAAGCGTTTTTCGCGCGGCGCAACAAACAAAATAGCATCACCACTGCGACCGGCGCGGCCGGTACGACCGATGCGATGCACATACGCTTCAGTATCGGTGGGAATGTCATAGTTGATAACGTGGCTGATGCGCTCCACATCCAAACCGCGTGCCGCCACATCCGTCGCGACGATAATATCGATCGCTCCGCCCTTGATTTGCGCGATGGTGTGCTCGCGCTGCGACTGCACAATATCGCCATTCAGCGCCGCCGTGTTGTAACCACGCGCGCGCAATTTGTCGGCCAACTCGACCGTGGCGGTTTTGGTGCGCACAAAAATAATCATGCCGTCGAATTCTTCGGCTTCGAGCATGCGCGTCAACGCATCCAGCTTGTGAATGCCGCTCACTGGCCAATAACGCTGACGAATAGTCGATGCCGTCGCTGTTTTCACAGCAATGGTGATCTCTGCCGGTTCATTGAGATGTTGTTGTGCGATGCGGCGAACTTCACGCGGCATGGTGGCGGAGAACAGCGCAATCTGACGTTCGTCGGGTGTCTGTTCCAGAATCCACTCCACATCGTCGATAAAACCCATGCGCAACATTTCGTCGGCTTCATCGAGCACGAGACATTTTAAATTCGACAAATCCAATGTGCCGCGACGCATGTGATCCATCACCCGTCCCGGTGTGCCGACCACCACTTGCGCGCCCTGTTTCAGTTGGCGCAGCTGCGTGCTGTAACTGGCACCGCCATAAATCGGCAACACCTGGAAATGCGGAATAAAGGCCGCGTAGGTTTGAAACGCTTCCGCCACCTGGATGGCCAGTTCGCGTGTCGGCGCCAGCACCAACACCTGCGTGGCGCGGCTTTTCATATCCAGCCGTGCCAGCACTGGCAGAGCAAAAGCGGCGGTCTTGCCCGTGCCCGTCTGCGCCTGGCCCAACACATCGCGACCTTCCAACAACAGCGGGATGGTTTGTGCCTGAATGGGCGAAGGGGTTTCGTAGCCAATGCCCGTCAGTACGTTGAGCATGGCGTCAGGCAGGCCCAAGTCGCGAAATGCGACAGGCGCGGAGGTTTCAGTTGTCATGGTATGTC
>CAZZNL010000122.1:0-5309 GCA_964655625.1 uncultured Pseudomonadales bacterium | reverse complement strand
AGTCGTGACTGCTCAAAAAATGAACAACAGGGGTGCGACAAAGCGCCGCAATTATAGACATGGCTTTTTGTGTGGTAAACACCTGAAGGAAGAAAAGAACCCAGCCTGACAGGGTATACGTTAGGTCTCTGTAAGACCTTTATCCAGATCAACAAAGCGCACGGTTGCCGTTTCTTCTTCGCGCTCAGCTGCCGTACGGTTCACACGCGTCTCCAGTTCTTTGAAGCTCTGCTCAAACGCCATCACAGCATGGTGACCACAACTCACGCACTCCTGATGCTGAACGCCATCCACACGAAACATCACCAATTTATCTAGTGCCTGGCACTGCGGACACTTAGCCCCAGCCACAAACCGGCGCGGAGTGTCGGGAAGCAGCTGATTATTTGTAGGATGCATTGCCATCAAACTCTGCGAAATCGAGCGTTATTATAGCCGTCGACTTCTTTTTCATTGGAATAACCATGACTCAAGCATCAGCCTCTTTGCGCTCACACAGCGGCCACTTCCCTCAACTCGGTGAACGCGTGTATATCGACCCTATGGCCTGTGTGATTGGCGATGTTGTGCTGGGCGATGACTGCTCTGTGTGGCCACATACGGTTATTCGAGGTGATATGCACCGCATCCGTATCGGGGCGCGCTGCAGTATTCAAGACAATTCTGTGCTGCACATCACGCATGCCGGCCCTTTCGAGCCAGAAGGGTTTCCACTGACACTGGGCGACGATGTCACGGTCGGCCATCGTGTGGTGTTGCACGGCTGCACGATAGGCAATCGCGTTTTGATTGGCATCGGCGCAATTGTGATGGACGGTGCAGTAATCGAAGATGAGGTAGTGCTTGGGGCTGGCAGCTTAGTACCGCCAGGCAAACGCCTGCAAAGCGGCTTTCTCTATGTCGGCAGCCCGGCAAAACCTGCGCGCGAACTCACCGACAAAGAGAAAGCCTTTTTTACTTACAGTGCAGCCAATTACTGCAAGTTAAAAAATCAATATCAAGCGGAAACCACATCATCCGCTGCGATATAACCAAACGCCATTGCAGGGCCAATGGTTGAACCTGCGCCCGCATAGGTTGGCCCCATCAAGGCTGCCGAGTTATTGCCGATGACATACAAGCCAGGAATAACATTGCCCGCTTTATCCAACACGCGCGCTTTTTCATCTGCATCCAAACCGCCTTTTGTTCCCAATTCTCCCGCGTGTACCTTAACCGCGTAGAACGGCCCTTCGATTGGCATCAGACAAGGGTTGGGATAACCGGTTTGATCATCGCCGTAAAAACGGTCGTACTCATTGCCGCCTTTGTCGTACTCCAAATCTTTTCCGGTTTTGGCGTATTCATTCATATTCGCCACCGTTTGTTTTAAATTTTCCACGTTGGTGACGCCAATTTTTTTCGCCAATTCTTCCAAGGTTTCTGCTTTGAAAATATAGCTATCCCACAACTCTGGTGGCACACGTTTGTCTGGCATCATTTCACCAGGAAACACAGGGCCGCATGGATATTTTTGGCGATAATCTTTACCAAAAATCATCCAACTAGGAACAGCTTGTGCACCTTCGCGCTCACGCTTGTACATATCCTGCACCACCGTAATGTACGGCGCAGCTTCATCGGTATAGCGCTTGCCGTTCATATCAACGAATGCACAACCCGGCAGAGATTTTTCCACAATCATCATGCGCGCCTGCTCTTCACCCGGCACAACAACTGTAGGCCCCCACCACGCATCGTCCATAAATTTTACGTTTGCGCCTACTGCCATGCCCGCGCGATGCGCATCACCAGTATTGCCAGGAGAGCCAGCCGTCCACGATGTATGCGTTGGATTAGGCAAATACTGCTCGCGCATTTGTTGATTTTTTTCAAAACCACCCGCGCCGAGAATTACACCTTTTTTGGCGCGAATACGGAAAGGCTCACCTTTTCTTTCTGCCAACACGCCGACAACACGACCGTTTTCAATAATCAATTCTTTCATGCCGCAGTTAAGCCACAATGGAATTTTTCTATCCAGCATGGATTTGCGCAGTGAACCAATCACGGAGTTACCCAAAGTCAAACGGCGACTGCGTTTTTTGAAGCGCAAGCGATACCCTAAATCAAACAACCATTCAAAAAAGACGCGCGCAAAAACACCCATCCAACCTTTTTCTTTTTTGAAAACCGCACGGAACTCCATGGTCTCCATGGTAAAAATATTCCAGATCAAGGTCTGTGGATGCTGGCCGCGCAGATACTCAAAATCATCACCCAATGCCGCCGCATTAAAGGCTTTAGGGTCGTGACTGCGACCGCCTTCCATGTAGCCAGGTGCGCCAGGGTAATAGTCTGGATACAGCTCCAAAGACTCAAAGCGCAGCGCAGTTTTTTCATGCAACCACTTCAACATTTCCGGCGCTTTTTCGACATAGGCACGAATACGCGTATCGGACACTGCATCGCCAATCAAATGCTTAAGATAGCTAAAACCTTTTTCAGCGCTGTCCTGCAAACCTTTCGCCGCCATAAGGTGGCTATTGGGAATCCAGATCACACCGCCACTCATCGCCGTGTTGCCCCCGTATTTATCCGTTTTTTCCAGCATCAACGTGTCGGCACCGTTATCTGTGGCACGAATCGCCGCGACCATCGCACCGCCGCCGGAGCCGACAACGATAACATCCACTGTGTGATCCCATTTGATTGCTTCTGACATGGAGCTCTCCGTAATTGTGATTGCCTGTAACAGACAGGTAGTCTAGGGGATTTACAAGTTTTTGGGCAGCTTACTGACATTCTCACGCAAATGCTGCTGGTTGATAGTGCCTACAATCGCAGAACTGGCACCCGCGTGTGCAAAGATCATCGCCAGTGCCGCAGTGACGGCATCACCCTCGCAACGATGTCCGCTGGCAAAGGCTTTCTTGATCAGCGCACCTTTGTCATGGTCGCGACAATAATCCAACACCGCAACATCAGCTTGTTCATTTAAGTTGTAGGTGACCATCACCACATCAGACATCTCGGCCGCCAACAAACCGCCTTCCACTGTTTTGGTAGACACGCCATAGGCACGAATCCAGCCACGCTTTTTGATGTCTGCCAATGTTTCTAACACTGGTGTATTACGAATGATATCGAGATCGTTGCCGTCGGAGTGTACCAACACCATGTCGATATAATCGGTTTGCAAACGGCGCAAACTGCGCTCAACACTCATACGCGTATGCTCTGCAGAAAAATCAAAACATGATTTTCCCTCAGAAAACTCTTCGCCCACTTTGCTACAAATCAACCAATGTTGACGATCTTGCTTAAGTAGTTTTCCTAACCGTTCTTCGCTATTGCCATAGGCTGGTGCCGTGTCGAGCAAGTTGATACCAAGATCCCGCGCCAAGTTGAGCAAATCACGCGCCATTTTGTCGCTAGGAATTTCAAAAGATTCTGGGTATTTCACACCTTCACTGCGCCCCAGCTTCACCGTACCAAAACCCAGCGCACTCACTTGCATACCGGTGCTGCCCAGTGAACGATAAAACATGCTCATATTTTCATCCATTGCGCAGCTTGCCACGGCGTTTTTTCTATCGCTGTCATACGCGGCCACTCAAGAGGCACATTGTCTTTTTCACGCGGATAAATATTTTTTTCTTGTAAATACTCCATTAATAACTGCGCCAAGTTTGGCACTAAGGTTAACTTGGTTGGCCACGCCACTACACACTGCGGCAAATCTTCACATGCCGATAGCCATGCGTTATCCGGCCGCAACAAGCCTGGCTGTTTGGGCTCGGCACGATCCACAGGAAACACCGCCCACTGCGCTTGCTGCCAATCTATCCATGGAAACAATACCTGCATTTCTTTTTTGGCATTATTGATCAATTGCGGTGCAGATAATCCAACACCTTCTTCTGCCAGCTGCCCACCGAGATACCACACCACGGCATCACCATCTTGATGGGTTGAAATGGTCAAACGCGGTTTGCTGTCTTTGTCTACACAATGTGCATACAACGTATGCAAATCTTGATGGCGTACCATCACCTGCTGCAGCGGACGCAACTGCATGGCTGGCTGCGAACAACGCAATTGCTGCAATAACTCACCGTTACCTTTTCCAGCTGCCAGCACAAGCAACTGACTGCGAACACAGAGATTTTCTTGATCATTCTGCAAAAAAATTTCTACGCCATCTTCTTGTTTTCTTAATTGCAAAGCTTGTGACCCCGCAGAGAACACATAATGCTCTTGTTGCGCTTGCAACACCTTCATTAGCGACGGCGTATCGATCACCATATCAAGCAAACGATACAGCGATCCACGAAAGGCTTTGTTTTGAAATACTTCAGGGTAATCCGCAGGCTTCACCGTATCCACACGCCCGCGCAGCGCTTTGCTCGCCAAAAAAGCCGTCGCTTTGGAGAACATATTCTGCGTCGACCACATATAAAAATGCTCGCTGAGCACCTGCGTGCCGCGCAAATCCACATCGCCTTCGCCATGAATACAGCGCCGCCAATGATCCGGCATACCGGCGATCGCTTCTGATGCACCCGACAGCGCGCCACCGAGTGTGTATTTCACACCGCCGTGGATCATGCCCTGCGAGGCCACCGTCTGACCGCTGCCCAATGCCTGCTGCTCAAACAACACGGCGTTGTAACCGGCATTGCGCACGCGATTGAGCAGCCACAGCCCAGCAACACCGCCACCAATGATGGCGATATCGACATGAACAATCTGAGGGGCCGAGGTCATCAGTAAAAGCTCTAAGCGCGAATCCAGCATTATAATCGCGCCCATGCCGCGCCTGCTCTATACCATTGTCTATACCCTGCTGATGCCCGCCATTCTGCTGCGCTTACTGTGGCGTTCGCGGCTGGCACCCGCCTATCGGCAGCGCTGGCTGGAACGCTTTGGTTATTTTCCTGCGCCGGCTATTGATCGCACGCGACCGGTGGTGTGGCTGCACGCAGTATCTGTGGGCGAAACATTGGCCGCCGTGCCACTGGTAACACGCCTGCAGCAAGAGCACCCAGACTGGCAATGGGTGATCACCACCACCACACCCACCGGTTCTGAGCGCGTGCGCGCCAGCTTCGGCGAACAGGTTTTCCATGTGTATGCGCCTTATGACTTGCCGCCACTTCTTGCGGGATTTTTGCAGCGCACTCAGCCGCAACTGGCCATTGTGATGGAAACCGAGCTGTGGCCGAGCCTGCTGCACGCCTGCAAGCAACGCCGTATTCCTGTGATCATCGCCAACGCACGCTTGTCTGAGAAATCCGCTCGCGGTTACCGCACGTTGGCTCCACTCA
>CAZZNL010000121.1:0-5315 GCA_964655625.1 uncultured Pseudomonadales bacterium | reverse complement strand
GATTTCTTGTTAGGCTATGTCAAAAGAATTTTGCCGCAGCGCCCGGATCTGAAAGTGGTGATTACCTCGGCCACCATTGATGTGGAGCGCTTCTCGCAGCATTTTTATCAAGCGCCAGTGATTGTGGTGGAAGGGCGAACATTTCCCGTCGACAAGGTGTATCTGCCGCCAGATGAGATGCCGGGAAAACCGGAAGACATGGGTGAAATGATCGAGCAGGCATTGGGTTATCTGTTCGAGCAGGAAAAATCCAGTGCGGTGCGCGGCGGTGATGTGCTGGTGTTTCTGGCCAGTGAGCGAGATATTCTGGAAGTGGCGCACCATTTGCGCAAACAGCAGCATTACAACCGTCAGTTGCTGCATTGTGAAGTGGTGCCTTTGTATGCGCGTTTGACATTGAAAGAGCAGCAAAAAGTTTTTGCGCCTCACACGGGCAGGCGCATCGTGTTGTCGACCAACGTGGCGGAAACTTCGCTGACGGTGCCCGGCATTCGTTATGTAATAGACACGGGTGTGGCGCGCATCAGTCGCTACAGTCACCGCTCGCGAGTGCAGCGACTGCCCATTGAAAATATCTCACAGGCCAGTGCCAACCAGCGCGCAGGGCGTTGTGGGCGTTTGGAGGCTGGAGTTTGTGTGCGGCTTTACAGTGAGCGCGATTTTCAGGCGCGTCCGGCTTTTACAGATCCAGAGATCCGCCGCACTAATCTGGCGTCAGTTATTCTGCAAATGTTGTTACTGCGCTTGGGTGAAGTGGAGCAATTTCCATTTATAGATCCACCGGAAAAGCGCGCCATCAATGAAGGCTACAGTTTGTTGGCCGAGCTGCGTGCAGTGGATGAACAGCGCCGCATCACTGCGCGCGGCAGAGACATGGCGCGTTTGCCGGTAGATCCACGTTTGGCGGCCATGTTGGTGGTGGCGCAGGAAAAACACTGTCTGCGCGAAGTGTTGATCATCGCCAGTGCGTTGAGTGTGCAAGATCCGCGTGAGCGGCCAGCAGATAAAAAACAGCAAGCTGATGAAAAGCACCGTCAATGGGCAGATGAGCGTTCCGACTTCGTCAGCTTTTTAACGCTGTGGCAAACTTTTGAAACGCAGCGGCAGGCCTTGTCGCAAACTGCGTTGCGCCGCTATTGCGCGCAGCATTTCTTGTCGTGGCAGCGTATGCGTGAATGGCGCGAAATTCATCACCAATTGCATGTGGCTTGCCAACAGAGCGGCGGGCAAAAAAACACGCCAGCAGCACAAGTCGATGCGCCGGATTACCGCGCATTGCCACCAGCGTTGTATGCAGGTTTGCATCAGGCTTTATTGGTTGGGTTATTGTCCAATATTGCGCAGAAGCAAGAAGAGCGTGAGTATCTCGGTTGTCGACAGCGTAAATTGCGCATCTTTCCCGGCTCTATGCTTGCCAAAAAAGCGCCGCGCTGGATGATGGCAGCCAATTTGCTGGAAACGTCGCAGTTATTTGCGCACTGTGTGGCAACTATTGAGCCACAGTGGGTGGTGCCTGCTGCACGCCATCTTATTCAGCGTGAGTATTTTGAGCCGTTCTGGGATGAACAGCGCGGCATGCCCATGATTCATCAGCGCACCAGTTTGTACGGCTTGGTATTGCAAGAAAAACAGAAAGTGTTTTATGGCGATATTGATCGTGAACAGGCACATGCCTTGCTTTTGCGTGAAGCTTTGGTTAGTGGCAGTTATCGCGGTCGCCACAATTTTTTAGCCAAAAATCAGGCATTGATTGCTCGTGTGCAAGACATGGAAGCGCGCATCCGGCGACGTGATCTTCTGGTGGATGATGATGCGCTGTTTGCGTTTTATGCAGCGAGAGTGCCTGTAGATATTGTCACTACCCGCGAGTTGGATGAGTGGTATAAACAGGCTGTGCGCGAGCAGCCTTCGCTGTTGTTGCTGACAGAAAAAGATGTGCTGTTACGCGATCTCGGTGAAAACACGGTAGAACAGTTTCCGGATGTATTTGATTGCAACGGCAATGCCTTGAAGTTGGTCTACAGTTTTGATCCGGGACATGAGCAAGACGGCGTGTCGCTGCAAGTGCCGTTGGCGCTGCTGAACCAGATTCCCGCTGCGCGCTTGAGCTGGTTGGTGCCCGGCTTGTTGGCAGACAAAGTGCAAACACTGTTGCGCGCACTTCCCAAAGGTCAGCGCAAGTTGTTAGTGCCATTGCCTAACACAGCAGAACGATTGACTGCGCTGTTGCAATCTTCTCCCGTTTCGCAGGAGTCTTTGTCTGCGGCTTTGGCAAAATTATTGTTGCGCTATTACGCATTGTCGGTTGATGAAAAAGCCATGGATGACGCAGTGCTAGAACCGTTCTACCGCATGAATATCCAGGTATTGGGTGAGAAGCAGGTGTTATTGGCGCAGGGTCGAGATCTGTCACTGTTGCAGGCGCAATTTTCCCAGCAGGCGCGTGAGATGGTACGTGAAGTGGCGCAGCAGACCAAAGGTGCAGCACTGCTGCGCAGCGGGTTACGCAGTTGGGACTTTCCCGATTTGGCCGCTGCGCTGCCGCAACAGCGCGGTGCGGTGCGCATCATGGCGTATCCTGCTCTGCATGATGATGGCGACAGTATCAGCATCGCGCTATATGACACGCCCGAACTGGCCGAGTACGAGCATCGGCGCGGGTTGGTGCGCTTGGCGACATTGGTGCTCGCTCAGCAGGTCAAATATTTGCAGAAAGAGCTGTTGCGCGATAACCGCGTGCGTTTGGCGCTGGCGGCATTGGGAACGGCCAGCGACATAATGCGCGATATGATCGACAGCTGTTTTGCACAAACCTTTTTTTCTGCCGCTGCACTGCCGCGCAGTAAAAGCGATTTTGAAACGTGTTTAGCTGCACACAAAGCTGATCTTACCGTGCTGGCACAACAGCTGGATAAAGTGATCGGGCAGGCGGTGCTGCAAGCACAATCCATTCAGCAGCAATTGGACGCGCTGAAAGCGCCGGAAGCCAAAATAACGGTGCAGGATATTCGTTCGCAACTTGCTTGTTTATGGTTCCCGGGATTTATGGCGGCAACTGCTTGCGAACAATTGTTGCAGTACGGTCGCTATATGGAAGCTTTACAAAAACGTTTGGAAAGATTGCGTGGCGGCGTGCCGCGCGATCAGCAATCTGTGGCACAGTTGCAAAAGTATTGGCAGCCGGTGCGCGAGTGGATGGAGAAAAAGCCGCAAGCGGAGTGGACGGCGTCCCAGCGCGAATTGCGCTGGCTGATTGAAGAATGGCGGGTGGCACTGTTTGCACAGCCGATGAAAACGCGGGTGAGTGTTTCAGAAAAGAAGCTGGCGGATTTGCTCAGAGCCATCAAGTAAGCAGTTTTTGCAGAATGCTTTCATAAATCAGCGACAGTTGTTCCAGTTCACCAATGTGGGTGTTTTCGTCGATTTTATGAATGGTGGCGTTCACGGGGCCGAGTTCTACAACTTGCGCACCGGTCGGTGCAATAAAACGGCCATCAGAAGTGCCGCCGGCTGTCGAGAGTTCCGCGTCCAATCCGGTGACATCACGAATGGCAGCCACGGTGGCATCCACCAATTCGCCGCGCGCAGTGAGGAAAGGCTGCCCGCTTAAGGCCCAGTCAATGCTGTAATCCAGATGATACTTTTGCAGAATGGCTTCCGTGCGTTCGCGCAATTGTTGTTCGGTCACTTCCGTCGAGAAACGAAAATTGCATAGCACTTCCAGGGTGCCGGGGATGACATTGGTGGCGCCTGTGCCGGCATGGATATTGGAAATCTGGAAACTGGTGGCAGGGAAAAATTCGTTGCCATTGTCCCAGTGTTCTGCCGCCAGCGCAGCCAACGCTGGTGCGGCATCGTGAATCGGGTTGTGTGCAAGATGTGGATAGGCAACATGACCTTGCACACCGCGAACGGTTAATTTTGCGCCCAGCGAACCGCGACGACCGTTTTTGATCACATCACCGATTGTTGCGCTGCTGGAGGGTTCGCCGACCAAACACCAATCAATCAAGGTGTTTTCACTTTTTAACTGTTCGACAACTTTCACCGTGCCATCAACGGCGACACCTTCTTCATCACTGGTGATTAAAAAGGCAATGCGACCGCGATGATCAGGGTGTTGAGCAATGAAACGCTCGCAAGCAGTCACCATGGCGGCGAGGCTGCCCTTCATGTCGGCAGCGCCGCGACCGTACAAATAATCACCTTGGATCGTCGCTGTAAATGGTGCGCTGTGCCAGTGTGTTTCGTCGCCGCTGGGCACAACATCCGTGTGACCGGCAAAACAGAAAATAGGGCCGTCTGTGCCGTGCACTGCCCAGAAGTTTTTTACATCACCGTAAGGCATTTCGCGGCATTGAAAACCGACCGCTGCCAAGCGTTGCATCATGATCTGCTGACAATCTGCATCATGCGGTGTGACAGACGGCTGTTCAATCAGCTGACAAGTGAGAGCGAGTGTTGGCGTAGGTTGGTTCATCGCGGCAAATGTGTATTCAGTTGTGTTTGTGCAGGGCTTCATTCAATTCAATAGCGCTTTTATTGGTGAGGCATTCGATAGCGCCGGTTTTGGAATTGCGACGAAACAGCAAATCTGATTTTCCGGCGAGGTCGCGCGCTTTGCAGCTGCCTGCAGGGTTGCCTGTGCTGTCTACCAGGCTCACCACGGAGCCAGCGGTGATATAGAGGCCGGCTTCTACTGTACAGCGATCACCCAGGGGAATGCCGACGCCGGCATTGGCGCCGAGCAAGCAGCCTTCACCGAGCGAAATCACCACATTGTTGCCGCCCGACAGTGTGCCCATGGTGGATGCGCCGCCGCCGATGTCTGAACCCTTGCCGACAAATACGCCCGCCGAAATACGGCCTTCCACCATGCCTGGACCTTCGGTGCCAGCATTAAAATTGACGAAACCTTCGTGCATGATGGTGGTGCCTTCACCCAAATAAGCACCGAGGCGCACACGTGCGGTGTGTGCCACGCGCACGCCAGTCGGCACTACATAGTTCGCCATTTTGGGGAATTTATCGACGGAGGCGACTTCCAGCACGCGACCGGCAACGCGCGCTGCCAGTTGGCGCTGTGGCAGTTCGCGCACATCAATCGCGCCTTCGTTGGTCCACGCCACGTTGGGCAACAGCCCAAAAATACCAGTGAGGTTGATGCTGTGCGGTTTTACCAAACGGTGTGAGAGCAGATGTAGCTTTAAATAGACTTCAGGCACTGAAACAGATGGGCTGTCAGTGTCCAAAATAGTTGCTACTAAAGCTTGTTGACTGTCCCCCATCGCGGCCAACCAGGGCAAGCTGTGACC
>CAZZNL010000120.1:0-5333 GCA_964655625.1 uncultured Pseudomonadales bacterium | reverse complement strand
GGCCTGTAATTGCAGCTTGCCTGCCGGCTCATACAGTGCCGTATCTATCAGCGCCTCATCAAGCTGTGCCAAGCGCTGTTGCTGCGTGTGCATCAACCTCTCCAGCTGCTGAATTTTTTTCTTGATCGGAGCCAACTGCTGTCGCGACTGCGCAGATTGCTGCCGTTGTGTTTTTGCATTGATTGTAGCAGATTTTTCGCTCAACAAGAGCGAGCTCGTATCAGCTGACCGTGGCGCCCCTTCTTTTTTTAACTGCAGATGATAATCGTCCAATGTGCCATCAAAACCTTCGACTTGCCCAGCATGCACCCGCCAGTACTCATCAACAGTATTGCGCAACATGTGGCGATCATGCGAGATCACCACCAAAGCACCGCCGTAGCCCAGCAAAGCCTCGGTCAAGGCTTCGCGCATGTCGAGATCCAAATGGTTGGTCGGTTCATCCAGCAACAGCAGATTAGGTCGCTGCCACACCACCATCGCCAATGCCAACCGCGCTTTTTCACCGCCGGAAAAGGGCTCTATGGGCTCCAGCGCCTTGTCACCATGAAAATCAAAACTGCCTAAAAAGTTGCGAATTTCCTGTTCGGTAGCCTTGGGTGTCAAGCGCTGCAGATGCAATAAGGCACTGGCCTGCACATCCAGCGCTTCCAGTTGGTGCTGCGCAAAATAGCCCACCGCCAAATGCTCACCTTCTGTTCGCTCCCCCGCCAGTAAAGACAGTTCACCGACCAGTGCTTTCACCAGTGTAGATTTACCTGCGCCATTTATTCCCAACAGTCCAATACGCGAACCAGGCTGCAAATTGATATTTACATTTTTCAATATGGCGTGTTGACCATAACCAATATCTGCGTGGCGCAACACCAACAGTGGTGAGGAATTTTTTTCGCTGTCACGAAAACGGAAAGAAAATGGCGAATCCACATGCGCAATGCTGATTTTTTCCATGCGCTCCAATTCCTTCAGCCGACTCTGCGCCTGCTTGGCCTTGCTGGCCTTGGCGCGAAACCGCCGCACAAAATCTTCAATTTCCGCTATGCGACGCTGTTGTTTTTCATGGGTAGATTGTTGCTGTGCCAATCGCATGGCACGCGCCGTTTCAAACGCCGAATAATTGCCGCGATAGCTGTTCAGCTGTTTATTATCGATATGGACAATTTCATCCGCCACTTGGTCAAGAAAATCACGATCGTGTGAAATCAGCAACAAGGTTCCGCGATACGCTTTTAACCACTGCTCTAACCATAGAGTCGCCTCTAGATCCAGGTGATTGGTAGGCTCATCCAATAACAGCAGATCAGAACGTGCAATCAGCGCCTGCGCCAAATTGAGCCGTATACGCCAACCACCAGAAAAGCTATTGACCGGCAAACTGTATTGCGACTGCTCAAAACCCAAACCATGCAATAATTGTTCAGCGCGATATTCGGCGTCATAACCGTGAATCACTTCCAAATCCGCATACAAATGTGCCAAGCGTTCATTGTCATGCTTTTGTTCCGCCTCAGAAATCGCCTGCTGCAGCAGCCGCAACTCACTGTCTCCATCCAGAACATAATCAAGCGCACTTCTGTCGCTGGACGACACCTCTTGTGCCATATGAGCAATGCGCCAAACGGCAGGAATTTGCGCAGTAACGGCTTCGACCTGCATGCCACCCAGCAACAAACTGAACAAACTGGACTTACCACAACCATTGCGACCTACCACACCAATCCGCCGCCCTGGGTTGATCGTGAGGGAAGCATCATCCAACAGACACTGCGTGCCTTGTAGTAGCATTATATTTTTCAGAACAATCATGGCGTCGCATCATCAGACAGGCAGTGCGCATTGTATCGCGACCACTGCCAGAAATAACCTTGCGAACACAGCGCATTACTGATCTGCACACCTGCAGCGGATAAGCGAATATAAATTGCACCAAGCTCCGCCGTATTAAACATGGGGATAGCACGCTGTTGATAACGCTTGACCACCTCCTTGGCAGGATGATGAAACTGATTGCGAAACCCCGCACTCACCACTACCACACCAGCATTCACCGCCCGTAAAAAACTGTCGCTGGAAGAGGTTTTACTGCCGTGATGCGCTGCCAATAACACATCGGCACGCACATCAGTGCCCTGTTGCAACAACATTTGCTCCGCCTGTTTTTCAATGTCCCCTGTCAGCAGCATACGCCTGCCTGCAGCCTCAATCAGCAACACGCAGCTATTATTATTTTTTTCTTTTACTCGCACGTCATCAGCGCCCAATACAACCGGACTAAGTACACGAAAGTCTACGCCATCCCAACGCCAATGCATTCCTTGATGGCAAGGCAAATACGCCCTTTCTTGTGGCATCAACTCAGGGGTACCAGACCATAATTGCTTCGCAGATATTTCACTGAGCAAGCCCTCACTGCCACCGGCGTGATCACGATCGGCATGTGAAATGATCAACTGATCTATGTGTGCAACTCTTTGGTTGCGCAAGGCAGTCGCCACCAAATCTCTACCTGCGTCAAATCGCTCAGAGCGACGATCACCGGCGTCATAAACCAACGTATGATTTTTTGTGCGTACTACTACTGACAAACCCTGCCCTACGTCCAACACATGAATGTCTGCGGCATTTTCTGGCAGGTTTAATCCCCGCAAAAACACTGCAGGTAAACACAACAACAGAGTACTGTAACGCATTGGAAATGGCTTGGGTGCAAAGCAAAAAATACCCAGACCCAGCACAGCCAGTAGCAACTGCGGCAATGCCAATCCCCCCATGACTATTTCTGTGCCATCCGCAATCTGCAGCACTTGTTGCATAAACCGCCAATAAATATCGATAGATCCTGCGGAAATTCGCAACAATTGCTCTGCGCAATCACTCGAAAATGGTAGCGCTGCCAACGCAGAAAAGCCCAGCGGAAGCGACACAAAACTTACCCAAGGCACGGCTAGAAAATTGACCGGCAGAGACAACCATGACACGCGTCCATACACAAACAACAGCACCGGCATCATCAACAAAAATACCTGCCATTGCAGCCGCATAGGTTGCAAGAGCCAGTCATTGATCTTGTAAGCCCATGGACGCAATGAAATAGATGTCTTCGTTACCGATGACAACATAAGAATGCCCGTCGCCATATAGGTGAACCAGAAACTTGCCGATGTCACTACCAAAGGATTGGGAAATAACACCAGTATGATCGACAAGAAAAAAATCAACGAAAAACGGAAGCGCCCATAGATCAGTCGCTGCAACACAGCAATCACAATCATGATCAATGACCGCTGTGTCGCCACAGAGAACCCAGCCATTAGTGCATAAAACACCGCAAACGCTAATGCCACTATTGAAGCCCAGTAACTCGCTGGCCAATATCGCAATGGAAAAACCATCAAACGGACGACAAGATTGGTCAGCCCATAAAAGATCATCGCCACCAGAGCGATATGCAATCCTGATACCGACAATAAATGTATCGTTCCGCTATCGCGCAGCACTTGCCACTGCGCAGTATCAATACCGGCATAATTTCCAATCAGTAAGGCCGATAGAGTCGCTGCCGCTTGCTGACTGAGAGGTATCGCATTGATCCAATTATCAATATAACTTCGCACGCGCAATACCAAGCCAGGCTCGATATTTATGCAGCCATCAACAGCCTGAATATATCCTGTGGCGAGGTATTGTGCCTGTAGCAGCCACGCCTGGTAATCGTATTGGCCATTATTCAACAGGCCTCTGGGCCGGCGCAGCTTGGCTTTTATTTGATAGCGACAGGAGAAATCCGGTTTTTGCTCAGTGACAGCAAATGGCAGCGATAAACGCACTACGCCTGCAAGCTCATCAACATAAAAATCAAACTGCCAAGCATCACTGGATACCCTGGGAAAATCGACCAGATGACCCGATAAGATCAAGGCACTGCCTTCTTGATCTTCTGGCAACCAACGACTGAGTGCGTACTGACCGTAAGCAACAGTCCAAACAACACCCAAAACAAACCACAGCCAAGCTACCAACCAATATCTACTGCGCCAATACACCGCAGCCATAAACCAAAGCGTCAACGCAACCAGTGCAGGTATCAGCATACTGAAACGACAATAAACAGCTGCCAGTACGCCGCATAACATACATATTGAAATAGGCAGCAGCGATAAAGGTGATGCCGTGAATAAAGACACAAACGAAAAACTGCGCCATTGACGCATCAACAAGCCCTCCATGGCTTAATAAAAAAATTAGCGCCCTATATAGTAGGCAAGCACTTTGCGAATCCGCCGTTTATCTGCCGCGTTTAGCGATGATCGCCCAGTGTATTGATGATAAAACCACAAGCGCCAGCGCGGTGACAAATATTCACGAGCAATTTTGTCGAGATGCGCCAAATCCTTGACAACGCGATACTCCAAAAATGGCCAAATCCAGCGGCGACCACCCGGACAATCAAAAAAATACACGACGGGCTTGTCACTCTCAGCGTCTACGACCCTCACTGGTGATACCAGAATATTGCGCAAATCCAAATCATTATGTGTAAACCCGCGTGCATGCATTGCACGCGCTCCAGCGGCCACCTGTCCAGCAATATCCCTGAAGTGTTTTTTATCGAACAATAATGGACTTTTTTGATGAATGAGTTTCTCGAGATCCGCCGCATCAGGCAGTGCCGCTGTAATCAGTGCTCCGCGCTGAAAGCGCCCCTTCTGATACTCCTCACCATAAGCAAGCAGCGTAGGCACAGGCAGACCGAGGCGCTCTAGCCATTGTAGATTTTCCCACTCAGCTCTTGCGCGCGAGCGTCCAAAATATTGACGCACTCGACTACCGCCACCTAATCGATACCGCTTGATATACAAACGCATACCTTGAAATTCATACATCTCGACTGTGCTGCGAGGGCCTTTACTGATGAGCTTGCCTTTAATGGCAAAACAATCATCCAAACTGCTCAACAAGGCATGCAAGCCATACTGCTTAACCAATGGGGAAACATGCCAGCAAGAAGACATAGCCGCTCAAACAGCCATCAAGAAAAATCTTTAGCGTGGGCATCCAACAACGCACGCTCCAATTCTGCAACCGATGCGTAGCGATTCGCCGGATTTTTTTGCAGCGCCTTATTGATAATGCGTTTAGCACTGGCGGGCAGATCAGGGCGCACTTCATCGACAGGTCTAAACTTACACTGCGCAATCTGGTAACTCAGATTAGCGAGATTGTCGGCCTTAAAAGGCAACTCACCGGTCAATAACTGATAGAACGTAAAGCCCAAGCTAAAAATATCCGTTGAAAACGTCACTTGTTCACCGCGAATCTGCTCCGGCGACATA
>CAZZNL010000119.1:0-5472 GCA_964655625.1 uncultured Pseudomonadales bacterium | reverse complement strand
GCCTATCGACATCCTGATCACCGTAGTCTGGGTGCTGTACGCCATTCTCTTTTTTGGCACCATCACCCAGCGCCGCACCTCGCACATCTATGTCGCCAACTGGTTTTACGGCGCGTTCATTATTGCCGTCGCCATTCTGCACATCATCAATAACGCCGAATTGCCGGTTACACCGTTCAAATCCTATTCAGCCTATGCCGGCTCTGTAGATGCCATGGTGCAATGGTGGTACGGCCACAACGCCGTGGGCTTTCTGCTCACGGCGGGCTTTCTGGCGATGATGTACTACTTTGTGCCGAAACAGGCCGATCGCCCCGTGTATTCCTATCGCCTGTCTATCGTGCATTTCTGGGCGCTGGTGGCCGTGTACATCTGGGCAGGCCCACACCACTTGCACTACACCGCACTGCCAGGCTGGGTGCAGAGTTTGGGCATGGTGATGTCTGTCATTCTGCTGGCACCGTCTTGGGGCGGCATGATCAATGGCGTGATGACGCTGTCTGGCGCTTGGCACAAACTGCGCGACGATCCTATCTTGCGCTTTCTGGTGGTATCACTGTCCTTCTACGGCATGTCGACTTTTGAAGGCTCGATGATGGCGGTCAGATCGGTCAATGCCATGTCGCACTACACCGACTGGACCATCGGCCATGTGCATTCCGGTGCACTGGGCTGGGTGGCCATGATTACGATTGGCTCGATCTACCATTTATTCCCGGTGCTGTTTGGCAAGCGCAGCCTGTACAGCATCAAACTGGTGAATCTGCACTTCTGGCTGTCCACCATTGGCACCGTGCTCTATATCGCTTCTATGTGGGTCAACGGCATCATTCAAGGCCTGATGTGGCGCGCCTACAACAGTGACGGCACGCTGACTTACAGCTTCGCCGAATCGGTTGCGGCCAGCTACCCAGGCTATGTCGTGCGCATGTGCGGCGGTGCCCTGTTCCTGCTCGGCATGCTGATCATGGCCTACAACATCTGGCAGACCAGCAAATTGCCCACCGTGCGTGAGGAGGCGTGATCATGAGCGGTCAAGAAACGCTGCACAGCAAAATTGAAAAAAACGTCGCTTTGTTAATGGCGTTAATCACGCTCGTTATCGTCAACAGCGTACTGGTTGAGCTGATTCCTCTCGCCTTCCAGAAAGATGTCACCGAACCCGTCAAAGGTTTGAAGCCACTCAATGCACTGCAATTGGAAGGCCGCGACATCTACATACGCGAAGGCTGCAATGTCTGCCATTCACAGATGATTCGCCCCTTCCGCGCTGAAACCGAACGCTACGGTCACTACTCGGTAGCCGGTGAATCTGTGTACGAATACCCGTTCTTGTGGGGATCCAAGCGCACAGGGCCTGATTTGGCGCGCGTCGGCGGTCGCTACAGTGATGAGTGGCACAGCGCTCACCTCTACAACCCGCGCGATGTAGTACCAGAATCTGTCATGCCGGCCTACACATGGCTGTTTGATGCCACACTGGATGGCAAAGACACTGCCGCCAAAATGCGCACCTTGCGCAAACTCGGCGTGCCTTACACCGACGAAGATATTGCCGGTGCACAAGCAGCCGTGGCTGGCAAACTGGAAATCGATGCAATGATCGCCTACCTACAGCAACTGGGCACGGTGATTCCATCCAACCCGGCGGCAAAAGCAGCGGCCGCTGCACAGCAATGACGGAGCGGCACTGATGGCTGTCGATATCAACACCGTGCGCGGCCTGCTAACGCTGGCGCTGCTGCTGTTGTTTATCTGGCTGTTTATCTGGGCTTACAGCAAAAACCGCAAGAAAGATTTTGATGACGCGGCCAATCTGCCGTTTGCTGACGATGCTCAGCACTCGGCTTCGGCCAGCACTAGAACCGGAGAACATTCATGAGCAGTTTCTGGAGCGGATGGATTGCCGTACTCACCATCATCACCCTGATCGGCCTGCTTTGGCTGCTGATGGGCAACCGCACACGCCCATCCAGTGACGATGCCACCACCGGCCACGTCTACGATGGTATTGAAGAATATGACAACCCACTGCCAGCGTGGTGGTACAAAATGTTTCTGCTCAGCCTGATTTTTGGTGCAGTGTATTTGCTGCTCTATCCCGGTCTCGGCAGTTTCAAAGGCCTGCTGAACTGGACGCAAGAGCAGCAGTGGCAAGCAGAGAGCGACAAGATGGACGCCAGAATCAATCAGGCGCTGTCTCAATACGCCAACGTCCCTATTCCTGAACTGGCGCAAGACGAAAAAGCGCGCCGTATCGGTCAGCGTTTATTCGCGTCCAACTGTGCGATCTGCCACGGTGCCGATGCCGGTGGCAACAAAGGTTTCCCCAACTTGCGCGATGACGATTGGCTGTACGGCAGCACGCCGGAAAAAATTGTCGCCACCATCACGCACGGCCGCAAAGGCAGCATGCCAGGCTGGAAAGGCGTATTGACCGAGCAGCAAATCAACAATGTTGCCCAGTGGATTGTCACCAAAGACGCCAGCCAAAAACCGGCGGCTGGCGCTCAAGTGTACGCCACGTATTGCGCGGCTTGTCACGGCTCCGATGCCAAAGGCAATCAAGAGCTCGGCGCACCCAATTTGACTGACAACACCTGGCTGTACGGCGGCAGCCTCGGTGAAGTGAAAACCACCATCTATAATGGTCGCAACGGACAGATGCCCGCACACGAGCAGCTGTTGATTCCAGAAAAAATTCATTTGCTCGCTGCTTTTGTATACGGGATGAATCAAAAACAGTGATTCCTCTCGCCCTGCACATGAGTAGCGGAGATGTCATCACAAGCACCTGAAAAAATCCCCCTGGTGGACACCCTTGCACCTCAAGGGGTGTCCGAACTCGATCTGTACCAGAAGCGCGAAAAAATCTACACGCGCAGCATCGAAGGTTTTTTTCAACGCATTCGTCTATTTACTGGCTGGCCCCTGCTCGCCGGTTACTTCATCTTGCCGTGGACACAATGGCACGGCCACCAAACAGTGTTGTTCGATTTACCGGCACGCAAGTTCTATATTTTTGACTTGGTCTTCTGGCCGCAAGACTTGGTGTTGCTGGCATGGACGCTGATTATTGCCGCCTTCGCACTGTTTCTGTTCACCTCACTGTTTGGTCGCATCTGGTGTGGTTACTCCTGCCCACAAACGGTGTGGACGAGTATTTTTATGTGGATGGAGCAGAAAGCTGAAGGCAGTCGCAATCAGCGCATCAAGCTCGATCAAGCACCGTGGTCTGGCAAAAAAATTCTGCGCAAAACCGCCAAGCACGCCATGTGGGTAAGCTTTGCTTTCTATACCGCTTTTACTTTCGTTGGCTATTTCACCCCTATCACTGATCTCACTTTCAATTTCTTTTCCGGCACGGCGGAGTTGGCGGCATACACATGGATTGGGATTTTTGCCTTTCTCACCTATCTCAATGCCGGCTGGTTGCGCGAACAAGTGTGCTTGTACATGTGTCCTTATGCGCGCTTTCAATCGGCGATGTTTGATCGGGATACATTGATCGTCACTTACGATACACAGCGCGGCGAACCGCGCGGATCGCGTCGTATTGATAACGAAAAACCCGCAGACAAAGGCGACTGCATTGATTGTCTCTTGTGCGTGCAGGTCTGCCCCACCGGCATCGATATACGCAACGGTCTGCAATACGAATGCATCAACTGCGCGCTGTGCATCGACGCCTGCAACTCGGTGATGGAAAAAATCGGCTACGCGCCCAACTTGATCACTTACAGTACCGAAAATCGCATGGCGGGCCAGCCGTCAAAATTATTGCGCGCGCGCACCATCGGCTATGGCGGTGTAATGCTGCTGATGTGCGCCCTGTTTGCCGGCGCCTTGATCAAACGCGAAACCAGCGACATCAAGGTACTGCGCGAACGCAGTGCGCTGTATCAATTGCGCGACGGCAATATCGAAAATGTTTACACGTTAAAGGTAGGCAACCGCGACCGCTTCGATCACCGTTACAAAATCAGCGCTGATTTGGCAGATGCCAAGCTGATTGGCGAAACCACGGTACTGGTGGATGCGGGAGAAGAATTGAGTATCCCTGTGCGCTTATCACTGCCAGAATCCGCCTGGAAAAAACGCAATATCGACATACAGTTTCGCGCTTGCTTGGCTGATACGCCTGCACAAACCAGCTGTGTCCAGCATGAAAGTCGCTTCACGGGACCACTGCAATGAGCAAACCACAACGCACTGACACCACGCCTTGGTACAAGCAATTCTGGCCCTGGCTGATCATTGGTCTACTCGTGTTCGCGCTGTGTTTTTGTTTCACGTTTATTTATCTCGCCGTCACCCATGAAGACCCCATCCTCTCTGAAAACTATTACCAAGAGGGGCTGAACATCAACAAAGACCTTGAACGACAGGGCACGCAGCCGTCGCGCTGAGTGCAAACTGCCGCCGTGACCACCACCAATACAACAACAGCCCCACCCAGGCATTGTTTTCACTGTGACGATCTGTTGCCCGCCGCTGAACCGCTGCGCTTTTCTGCACAGATACAACAGCAAACACGTTACTTCTGTTGCCCCGCCTGCATGGCCGTGGCCAACACGATTCACAACTTAGGGCTGGAACAGTATTACCAACAGCGCGACAACAAACCGCTGCGCCCAGCCATAGCCGCTACGCACACCGCCGAAGTGCAATTTGCGGATGACGGACGCGCACTGCCCGATGGCCAGCATGAAATCCAATTATTCATTCCCGATATCCACTGCACATCCTGTTGCTGGCTGATTGAAAAACGCCTGCAACAACTGCAGGGAATCACCGCTGTCAATGCACAGTTTCACTCTCACAAACTCACACTGCGCTGGCATAAAAATCTCTGCTCACTCAACGAAATTGCACTGACACTGCAACACATTGGTTACAACGCCCTGCCTTGGCAGCCGTCTATGCGCCAACAAACCAGTCAACAACAACAGAAAAAACTATTGTTGCGTTTGGGTGTCGCCGGTTTATTGGCCGTGCAGATTCACATGGTGGCCATGGGCGACTATTTCGGTGCCGATGCCAACATCCAGCAATGGCTGAATGCGGTGGCGTTATTGATGTCACTGCCGCTGTGGTTTTACTCGGCAGATATTTTTTTTATCAATGCCGGAAAAAATCTGCGCAATCTTTTACAGCGACAAAACACCACCACCGCCAGCATGGATCTTCCGATAGCACTTGCCATTAGTGCAGCAGCAGTCGCCAGCATTATCGCCGTGATACGCGGCACCAACGACGTGTATTTTGATTCCATCGCCATGTTTGTTTTTTTGTTG
The DNA here is from genome assembly GCA_964655625.1 of uncultured Pseudomonadales bacterium. GTDB lineage: Bacteria > Pseudomonadota > Gammaproteobacteria > Pseudomonadales > UBA7239 > UBA7239. The sequence continues at coordinate 175 of CAZZNL010000119.1, read as the reverse complement.
CTCGGCGCTAGGTTTCTGGAAGCGCGCGCCCGCAATCGACTGGCCAATCATGCACAAGAACCGATATTGCCGCACAGTTGTGTACGCTTGCGCGACGGCGACCCTGAAAATAACAGCACAGACAATCAAGAAACCATCCACACACAGCAATTACAAAAACAGGATTGTGTGCTGG
>CAZZNL010000118.1:0-5500 GCA_964655625.1 uncultured Pseudomonadales bacterium | reverse complement strand
CAGTTGGTGCAAGCAGTGCCGGTTAAGGCAGCTAGGCCAGCAACAGCAGCAGGGGAAGCTTCGCTGGAAGCGGTGAGTGCAATCGCTCCTGTAGCCGGTAGTATTTTTGCGCAGCCATCGCGTGATTTGTCGTGGGCTCGGCTCCCACTACAGCGCAACATTGAAAATGCGGCTTTGGACACCCGAGGAAATAAGGTTCCACTCATTCGCGCTGCAGAGCAGGCTGGCACCAGCCGATAGTTTTTTCCCGTCGCTGTTAAGACTCGCGTATTTCTATCTGAGATGAAAAAAATCGTGACCTGCTAATTGTTAAGGGGGCGTATGTGTTGCAGAAAATAACTAGATACGTTTACCGCAAGCTGTTTGTTGTGCAGTTGCTGCTGTTGATAGGGTTCGTTGGGCTGGGGATGAGCAGTGTATCTGCAGTGGAGTTGCCTGACTTTGCGGCGCTGGCAGAAAAAAGTTCACCTGCAGTGGTAAAAATTCAGATCGAGTCCAATGCACCGCAAGTGCGCTATCGCCCCGGAGGAATGCCCAGTGGGAGCGCGCCTGCAGTAACCGGAATGGGTTCTGGCTTTATTGTCGAAGCAGACGGTTACATCGTGACCAATCATCATGTAATCGAGCATGCAGATCGCATAGTGGTGCGCCTTAATGATAGGCGTGAATTTGATGCGCAATTAGTGGGTAGCGATGCCCTGTCGGACATTGCGTTGCTGAAAGTGGATGCCAGTGGACTGCCTACACTGCGGTTGGATACTGGAGATCAGCTAAAGGTGGGCGAATGGGTGTTGGCTATAGGCTCGCCATTTGGCATGGATTACTCCGTGTCGCAAGGTATTGTGAGTGCTATCGGCCGCAGTTTACCCAATGACAAGAACAAAAATTATGTGCCTTTCATTCAAACGGATGTGGCGATCAATCCGGGTAATTCTGGTGGTCCACTGTTCAATTTGGCGGGCGATGTAGTGGGTATCAATTCGATGATTTTTTCTCGGTCAGGCGGTTTTGATGGTTTGTCTTTTGCTATTCCGTCCAGTGTGGTGCGCAATGTGGTGCAGCAGTTGAAGGAGAAGGGTGTGGTATCGCGCGCTTGGTTAGGCGTGTACATTCAAGAAGTGGATAAGTCCTTGGCCACATCGTTTGGCTTGAGCAAGCCCGAGGGTGCGTTAATCGTAGAGGTGGCGCGCGGTGGGCCAGCAGACGAAGCTGGTATTCTTCCAGGAGACATCATCCTGGCGTTAAATCACAAGCCCATTCTCTACTCGGGTGATCTCCCACATCAAATTGGCCTGTTGGCACCCGGTACTCGCTCGGATGTGCTGCTGGTTCGCCAGGGTAAACAACAGTCGTTGAGCGTGGTTGTTGGTGAGCTGCCCCAAGAGGGTTCTGTCAGAAAGTTGGCTCAGCACGCTGCAAAAGGCAGTGCGGTGGTGGCCGATCGCTTGGGGTTGCAGGTTGAAGCGTTGCGCCAAGGTGGGGCTGGTGTCTTGGTGCGTGCGGTCAAGGCGGGCAGTGCGGCTCACCGAGCAGGTTTGCACCCGGGAGATGTCATTGTGCAACTCGGTTTCGTCGATGTGGATACCGTGGCCACTTTTCAAAAAGTAGTGAACAGCTTGCAATCGGGGAGCATCCAGCCGGTTCGTTTTGTGCGCGATGGGCGTTCTGGCTTCCGCTCCATTGTGGTGGAATAAGAGCGTATCGCTGCCCTGCAACTAGCTGTGAGCCAGGGCACAGGCATGGGCTGGATCAGGTAGAATGCGCAGCGTTTTTACTGTGTCGGTAATGCCCGTGTCTGATCTGAGTCATATCCGCAATTTCTCCATCATCGCCCATATCGATCACGGCAAATCCACGCTGGCGGATCGGTTCATTCAGGTGTGTGGAGGGTTGTCTGCGCGTGAAATGGAAGCGCAAGTGTTGGATTCCATGGACATTGAGCGTGAACGTGGCATTACCATCAAGGCACAGAGCGTCACTCTCGATTTTCAAGCCAAGGATGGTAAAAAATACCAGTTGAATTTTATTGATACGCCAGGCCACGTTGATTTTAGTTATGAAGTCTCGCGGTCGTTAGCCGCTTGTGAGGGCGCACTGTTGGTAGTGGATGCAGCACAAGGTGTGGAAGCACAGTCAGTGGCGAATTGTTATACCGCAATTGAACAGGGATTGGAGGTATTGCCGGTATTGAACAAGATGGATCTGCCGCAGGCCGAACCAGAACGCGTCCAGAAAGAAATTGAAGAAATCATTGGTATTGATGCGGGTGATGCCTGCCGTTGCAGTGCAAAATCAGGTTTGGGTATTGAAGATGTCTTGGAACAGCTGGTGGAGAAAATTCCACCACCAGAGGGTGATATTGCTGCGCCTTTACAGGCACTGATTATTGATTCCTGGTTTGATAATTATTTGGGTGTGGTGTCTTTGGTGCGTGTAAAGCACGGCACCTTGCGCAAGAAAGACAAGATTGTCGCCAAGAGTATTGGTAAAGCACATCTGGTGGATGCGGTGGGTGTTTTTACTCCCAAACGCAAAGAAACAGATGAATTGAAAGCGGGAGAAGTGGGCTTCGTTGTCGCCGGGATTAAAGATATCCATGGCGCGCCGGTTGGCGATACTTTAATACATGCAGCATTTCCAGACACAGCAGCGCTGCCAGGTTTCCAGAAGGTCAAGCCGCAGGTATATGCCGGTGTGTTTCCGGTGAATGCGGATGATTATGAAGATTTTCGCGAGGCATTGGCAAAACTGACACTGAACGACGCAGCCTTGTTTTATGAGCCAGAGACATCTGACGCACTAGGGTTTGGCTTTCGTTGTGGATTTCTTGGCATGTTGCACATGGAAATTGTGCAGGAGCGTTTGGAGCGTGAATACGATCTCGATCTTATTACTACAGCGCCAACGGTTGTTTATGAAGTGGTATTGAACAACGGTGAAGTTATCCAAGTGGATAACCCATCCAAATTGCCTGATGCTGGAAAAATCCAGGAGATGCATGAGCCTATTGTTGAGGCGAGTATTCTGGTGCCGCAGGCGTATCTGGGCAATGTCATCAGTTTGTGCGTCGAGAAACGCGGCGTACAGAAGGATATGCTGTTTATCGGCAATCAGGTGTCTCTGCGGTATGAGCTGCCGATGAGTGAAGTGGTGATGGATTTTTTTGATCGCCTTAAATCAGTCAGTCGCGGTTTCGCCTCTCTGGATTATTCTTTTTTGCGTTTCGATCTCGCGCGCTTGGCCAAGCTGGATGTGTTGATAAATGGCGATAAAGTAGATGCGCTGGCGGTGATTGTGCATCGAGACAACGCACAATCACGCGGCCGCATCCTCTGTGAAAAAATGCAGGAACTGATTCCGCGCCAGATGTATGACGTGGCGATACAAGCAGCACTAGGCGGACAAATTATTGCGCGCACAACAGTGAAAGCTATGCGCAAAAATGTATTGGCCAAGTGTTACGGCGGTGATGCAACGCGCAAGAAAAAATTGCTGGAAAAACAAAAGGCTGGCAAAAAGCGCATGAAACAGATTGGTCATGTGGAAATTCCGCAAGAAGCGTTTCTTGCTGTGCTGAAGGTGGATTGATGATGTTTGTGGTGGTGTTATCGGCGGCGTTGCTGCTCAGTGTGTTGATCTGGTTGGTGCAGGAAAGCGCTGGGCGCGCAGTGAGGGTGGCTAACATTGTCGAGCATGCAGGAGTCATTCCTGCCAAAAGCATTATGCCGGGTTGGCTCAAGGGACTGACTGCAGTGCTTGTTGTGATTTGGTCGGTTGTGGCGGCAGTTTTGTTGGTGACCAGCAATCATTCCGGCTTGAGCGATATCGGTGATTTTTCGTTAATTCTGCTGCTATTAACTCTGGCTTCTGGGTTTGTGGCTGGTGTAGATCGTTTTGTCTTTATGGGGCGGCGGGTGCGTTTGATGGGGGCTGCTGCAGTGCAGCGAGTTTTGTCTCAACTAAAGAATCTCGAGCAACGTCAGCAAGTCGTCGACTGGGCAGAACGGGATTTTGTGGTTGCTGAATACGCAAAATCATTCTTTCCTGTGCTGTTGGTAGTTTTGGTGTTGCGTTCATTTTTATTTGAACCTTTCAAAATTCCATCGGCATCCATGGTGCCAACTTTGCAAATTCACGACTTTATTTTGGTGAATAAATTTGCATATGGCGTGCGGTTGCCTGTGATAGGGACAAAGGTTTTACCTGTGGGTGAGCCGGCGCGTGGGGATGTGATGGTGTTTTATCCGCCCAATGACAAGCGCTATTTCATCAAGCGTGTGGTGGGTTTGCCGGGTGACCATATTCAGTTGAAAGACAATGTGCTTTACATCAACGGCGTGCAAATGGAGCAGCGCTTGCTGCGTATGGATGAGTCGAGCTTCCCGCCACAGGTAGTGATGCAGGAGAATTTGCAGCCTAAGGAGCATATTCTGCAGTATCTCTCAGCGCAGCATTACCCCATGGGTACACCACAGAGTAATTATGAAGCGGTGGTGCCAGCCAATGCCTATTTCATGATGGGCGATAACAGAGATAACAGCAGCGACAGCCGCTTCTGGGGTGTGGTGCCTGAAGCCAATATTGTGGGCAAGGCGGTCTATATCTGGATGCACTGGGAGGGGCTGTCAGGCTTGCCCTCGTTCTCGCGTAGTGGTGTAATCCAGTAAGTTCATCCCATTAAAGAGTTTGGAGATATTTATGTCACTGCGCAGAAAACAGCATGGCGCCACGATGTGGGAAATGTGTCTGTACGTCTTTGTTTTTCTCTTTGTTGTCACCGTAGCGCTAAAGTTGGGGCCTTTTTATATTGATGACCGCAATATTGCTTCTGCTATGGGCGCATTGAAAGATGCGGAAACCGGTAAGGGCGGCGATCTGACTAATGCCGAAATTAAAGATAGGCTGTCAAAAAACTTTCAAGTTAGCATGATCAATGACGCGGTTCTCGGGGACCTGAAAATTGATCGCACAGGCGGCAGGCCAGTATTGATTTTGGAATACGATGCTCGTGCGCCTTTTGCCGGCAATATTGAAATACTGGTGCACTTCAAGCACAGAGTAGAACTTTGATCAGCGTTGCGTCTGTACAGCAGTGACCAATTTTTTTAGCGCGCTACAAAAAAATATTGGTTACACATTTGTTGATGGCAATCTCTGTGTTCAGGCGCTGACGCATCGCAGTTATGGTGCGCACCATAACGAACGCCTAGAATTTCTCGGCGACGCTATCCTGGATCTTCTTGTCGCGGAAACGCTCTATCTTGCTCACCCGTCTGCCACAGAGGGGCAGTTATCGGCTATGCGCGCAGGCGTAGTGTGCGGTGAGCAGTTGGCGCAGGTTGGCAATACATTGCGTTTGGGTGAAGCGATGTTGCTGGGGGCGGGTGAGGTGCAAACGGGCGGTCGGCAGCGTGTTTCTATTATTGCGGATGCCGTGGAGGCGCTGGTGGCGGCAGTGTATCTGGATGGCGGCATGGAAAGCTGTCGACACGTGGTGCAG
>CAZZNL010000117.1:0-5597 GCA_964655625.1 uncultured Pseudomonadales bacterium | reverse complement strand
ATGAGGCTCCAAACGGCGAAGATAGCGGGCGCGCATGGCGTCCACAGCTTCGGCACACTGCACCAATTCAGCATCCCAGGGAGCCAAATCTTGATCGGTTATTCTACCATTATTGGCGCTAGCATTATTGCCACCGGATCTGCGTAGCACGCTGTTGCGCTGTTTGAGGGCTTTCTGAATTCTGCGCCAGTGGAATAAGAACTCTGGTTCCACGTGGAACACACCCCAATCCAGAAATTGACGCCGTACTTTAGGGCCGCCTTCCAGAAGTGAAAACGAATCGGCATCGATCAACTGCAAAGGCAGGGCATCAGCCAACTGGGATGCAGAATGCACGGGGTTGCCGTTGACCTTGAATAACTGCTGTTCATTGCGTGAGCGCATCACACCGATGCTGCCACAATCAGCCAGCTCTGCATAAATGACACAGCGTGTGGCGAGATGATGAATGACGGCACTGAACTTGCTGCTGCGAAAGGAGCGTGCACGCGCCAGAATAAAAATGGCTTCCAGAATACTGGTTTTGCCGCTGCCATTGGCGCCAGTAAAAATATTGATGTTGGCGCAGTGGTTCAAGGCAACCTGCTCCAGGTTGCGCACCCCGCTGATTTGTAAACGTTTGATGGTCATGGCAGGTGTGGCGCTATTCCCTGCCGGGACCCTTAGAAAAGTGAGGAATCACAGACGCATAGGCATAACGACATAAACAGCATCAGCATTGCTATCTGCCGATTCAACCAGGGCACTGCTGTTGGCATCTGCCAGGGAAATGCGCACAGTATCGCTGGCCAGCGCATTGAGGACATCGACCAAATAATTGACGTTGAAGCCAATTTCAAACGGTGCGCCATCGTAATCAATAGTGACAACTTCTTCGGCTTCTTCCTGTTCCGGGTTGTTGGCCACCAAGGTCAACTGCCCCACTTCCAGCATCAAGCGCACACCGCGGTATTTTTCATTCGACAGAATAGCGGCGCGACCAAAGGCGTGGCGCAAATCGTGGCGACCGGCCTGAATAAAGTTGCTGCCACCGCGCGGCAATACGCGCTCGTAGTCGGGAAATTTGCCATCGACCAGTTTTGTAGTGAAGGTGAATTCTTCGGTCTGGGCGCGCAGATGGTTGCTGCCCAGAGTGATGTTGACCGGGTTTTCGCTGTCATTCAGGAAGCGTACCAGCTCCATCACTCCTTTGCGCGGCAGGATGGCTTGGCGCGCCGCTGCACCTTCGTTGGCGATATTCAGAGTGCAGAGTGCCAGGCGGTGACCGTCGGTGGCTACGGTGCGTACAAACTCCGGCGAGATTTCCAGCAGCATGCCGTTCAGGTAGTAGCGCACATCCTGCTGCGCCATTGAGAAAGAGACCGCATCGATCAAACGTTTGAGCTGACGCTGCTGCAAGGCAAACGCCAGTGTGTTGGGACCGTCTTCAACAGCGGGAAACTCGCTGGCCGGCAGGGAGGTCAAGGTGAAGCGACTGCGGCCAGACTTTATTGTAACCTTTTGATTTTCAACATAAAAATTAACTTTTGCCCCATCGGGTAGCGATTTGACAATATCCAAAAATTTGCGCGCTGGCACGGTGATATCACCCGCCTGCACTTCGTCATCGACCTGGGTGCGACCGACCAACTCAACTTCCAGGTCTGTGCCAGTCAGCGCCAATTGTCCTTCGTGCAGGGACAGCAACACATTGTTCAGCACCGGTAGCGTATGGCGGCGCTCCACCACACCGGCAACCAGTTGCAGGGGCTTGAGCAGGGTTTCGCGTAGGATGGTGAATTGCATGTTTTCTGGCTCCCGGTGCCGTGAGTGGTGTGCGGCGCAGTGTTGGGTGGTGGTTCGTATCAGGTGGTCAGCGCCCGCACCAGTTTTTTGTAGTCTTCGCGCATGTCGGCGCTGCTATCGAGCAACTCACGGATTTTACGACAAGCATGCAGCACAGTGGTATGGTCCCGGCCACCAAAAGCATCACCAATTTCAGGCAGAGAGTGATTGGTCAACTCTTTTGCCAGGGCCATGGCCATTTGGCGCGGACGTGCGACCGAGCGATTGCGGCGCTTGGCCATCATGTCGCCGGTTTTGATTTTGTAGTATTCCGCAACGGTGGATTGAATATTGGTGATGCTGATCAGCTTGTCTTGCAGCGCTAATAAATCTTTCAGTGATTCTTTAACCAATTCAATGCTGACAGGTTTGTCAGTAAATTTGGCTTGTGCAATCACACGTTTCAACGCGCCCTCTAAATCGCGCACATGCGAACGAATACGCTGCGCGATAAAAAAAGCCACATCGGAAGGTAGATGCGTGCCAACTTCGTCTGCTTTTTTCATCAAAATAGCCACGCGAGTTTCCAACTCCGGCGGGTCAATTGCGGCGGTCAAGCCCCAGCCAAAACGCGAGCGCAAACGCTCTTCCAAACCCTCGATTTCTCGCGGATAACGATCACAGGTGAGAATCATCTGTTTGCCGCTTTCCAACAAGGTGTTGTAGGTGTGAAAAAACTCCTCTTGTGATTGCGCCTTGCCTTCAAAAAATTGAATATCGTCAATCAGCAGTGCGTCGACCGAGCGATAAAAGCGTTTGAATTCCGACATGGCTTTCAATTGCAGGGCTTTGACCATATCCGCCACAAAGCGCTCGGAGTGCAGATAAACCACCCGCGCCTGCGGATTTTTAGCCAGCAGCGCATTGCCGACCGCGTGCATCAAATGGGTTTTGCCCAGACCCACGCCGCCGTAGATCAGCAGGGGGTTGTTGGCACCGCCTGGGCTGTCGGCTACGGATAACGCCGCCGCGTGCGCCAGTTGGTTGGATTTGCCCTCGACAAAATTGTCGAAGGTGTAGTTGGGGTTGATGTTGCTCTGGTGTTTGATGTTGCCTTCAACCTGCGGTGCCGTGCGGTTGATGACTGCCGTTGTCGTTGCCGCTGCGCTGCTGGGTTGCGCGGCTTGCGACTCGCGCACCGTATTTTCTACGGCGGATGCCGTGGCCGCCATTGATGATGTCGCCAACGGTACAGCGGTCGTTTCAAAACGCGCGCGCGCGCCAGTGGGATTCACCTGCACCGTGACGTCGACACTGCGGCCGTCGCAGGCCTCGCGCAGCAGTTCGTGCAGGCGCGACAGGTACTTGTTGTTCACCCAGTCGGCAATAAAGCGGTTGGGGGCGCTGATCACCAGCAGACGCTCGTGGCAGCTGTCGTTGACCAGCGCCAGTGGGCGTATCCAGGTGTTGAATTGCTGGCTGTGAAGCTCATCCTGTAAACGGGAGAGGCAGTAACTCCATGAATCTTGCATAGCGACCCTTTATTGATGCCAGCCCCTGATTTATCCACAGGCAGGGGCGGAAGGGCATTATCCGGCTTTTCTTTCCCCTCTCAAGGGAGAAGTTTGTGGATAATAAGACAGTATTCTGTGGATAATTTATATGGTAGGCATAGCGGGCTTTTCTTGTGCGGTGAGAGGAGAAGTCGTTGCCAGTGGGGTATCGGTTCTGTACAATGCCGCCTCTTTTTTGCCGGTCGGCTGTTGCTGAGTGGCGGACGGTCCACCCCGGTAATACCGGCAGATGAACAATTGATAAACACATTACAGGTGTAGCATGAGCAAGCGTACTTTCCAGCCCAGCGTCCTGAAGCGTAAGCGCACGCACGGCTTTCGCGCCCGTATGGCCACCAAGAATGGCCGTATCGTCCTGAGCCGCCGTCGCGCCAAGGGTCGTAAGCGCCTGTCTGCTTAATACGCCCGCGTTACGCCACGCACAGCCACAGGCTTTCGTGTGTCGGCAACTGACAGTCACACCCCCGCTTCCATGGAGGCGGGCAGCACACCAAGCAACTCCCCCACGTTTTCCGATCAGCGTTTCAGTCGCCAGCACCGGCTGCTGACGCCCGCCGAGTTCAAGGCGGTTTTTGATCACAATCACTACAAAGCCTCGCACAAACACCTGCTGCTGCTCGCCAGAAAAAGAGCCGCGCCAGCTCACAATGGCATACGCGATAGCATAGATGTCGATACTCTGCGTCCGCCCGTGGCGCGTTTGGGTCTGGTAATTGCCAAGAAACATGTGCGGCGCGCAGTGGATCGCAACCGCGTCAAGCGTCAGTTGCGAGACAGTTTTCGTTTACATAAACAAGATTTAATCGGCCTCGACATTGTTGCGCTCGCCCGCCCCGGCTTGGGTGCGCTCGACAACGCTGCGCTGCGTGCGATGATAGACGCGCAGTGGACACGCCTGTTGAAACAGCAGCAGAAGGCTGAGATATGAAAAAAATAATCTTGATGTTGTTGCGCGGCTACACCCACGGCATCAGCCCCTATTTGCCGCACTGCTGTCGCTTTCATCCGAGTTGTTCGCGCTACACCCATGAAGCCATAGAAAAACACGGTTTGTGCCAGGGCTCTTACCTTGGTGCGAAGCGCATCCTAAAATGCCACCCTTGGCACGAGGGCGGGTTTGATCCCGTTCCCGAGCCGAGCCATTCCAGCCATTCTTGACACAAGTAGAACCCGACAATGGATTTTCAACGCCCTATTTTAATTGCTGCTATTGCGGCGGTTTCGCTCATGCTCTTGGTGGAGTGGAACAAGTTTCAGCAGGCGCACAAGCCGGCGCTCGCTAACGCAGAACAAGTCTTGCCAGCAACGCCGGTGGCACCGAATGCCGTAGATGCTCCTTTGGCGCAAACACAGACACCGGCACAGACACCGTCGAGCGATGCGCCCACTGCGCCAGCCGCTACCGCAGCAGCAACGCCGGTGGCTTCAGCGTCAGTTGTCGGACAAATCGTCGATGTCTACAGCGACAAGCTGCATCTGAAAATTGATCTGCTCGGCGGCGATATTGTGTTCGCGGCGCTGCGCGATTATCCCGCCAAAATAAACGAAGCCGGACATCCGTTTGTCTTGTTGACGCGCACCAATACCAATACCTATATCGCGCAAAGTGGTTTGATCGGCGATAACGGCATCGATCAAGGCAGTGCGCGACCACAATTTATCGCACAGCAAGCGCGCTATGAAATGGCAGCGGACGCAGACCGTTTGGTGGTGGATTTAGCGCTGGCCGACACCACAGGCGCACAAATTACCAAACGCTATGAAATACAGCGCGGCGAACATCTGGTGAAAGTGTCTTACCTGGTGAAGAACACCACAGCGCAGCCGTGGAGCGCGTATTTTTACGGCCAAATCAAGCGCGATACTCACGAACCTGTGAGCACCGGTGGAGCAATTGGTATCAGTCCTTATCTCGGTGGCGCCACCACCACAGCGGAGCACAACTATCAAAAATTAACGTTTAAAGACATGGCAAAAACGCCGTTGCAAGAACAGAGAAATGGCGGCTGGATTGCCATGGTGCAGCACTATTTTGTCAGCGCGTGGATTCCCGATTCAAAAGCCAGCAACCGTTTTTACACCAAGCATGACGCCAATGCCGATGTCTATTTTCTCGGCTTTACCGGACCGCGCGTTGAAGTCGGGCCTCAAGGCGAAGCAACACTGGGCGCACAATTTTATGTCGGCCCGAAAGATGTGAAACGCCTAGAGCGGTTGGCACCGTATTTGGATCTCACGGTGGATTACGGCGTGTTGTGG
>CAZZNL010000116.1:0-5649 GCA_964655625.1 uncultured Pseudomonadales bacterium | reverse complement strand
CGTCTTTGAATGGGTTACCGACCGTCTCGGGGCGCAGGGTACGGTGTGTGCCGGTGGTCGCTACGATGGTTTGGTGGAACAGCTTGGCGGCAAGTCGACCCCTGCTTTTGGTTTTGCCATGGGGATGGAGCGTCTGGCATTGCTGATGGTGGGTGATGGCGAGATAGCACAGCCAGCGCCAGATATCTTCATCATCTTCTCGGACGACGTGATGACTGAAGCTCTGTTGTTGGCTGAGCAGTGTCGTGAAGCTCTGCCGGGTAGTGTTGTGCTGCTGAACACCGGTGGTGGCAGCTTTAAGAACCAGTTCAAACGTGCAGACAGAAGTGGGGCAAGCCTTGCACTGGTGTTGGGGGCTTCGGAAGTGGCTGAGCAGGCTGCGACGGTTAAATTCCTGCGCGAGGAGCGCGAACAGCAAACAGTGCCATTTGGTACACTGGGCGTCTTTTTGCGCCAGCACTTGTTGGCGTGAAGAAATGGGTTTGATGCACAAAGAGACACTAGGTAAACGAAATGGCTGACTATCGCACAGAAGAAGAACAGATTGAATTGCTGAAAAAGTGGTGGCGCGAAAATGGTCGCTCTGTCATCGCAGGTGTGGTGATTGCACTGGTGGCATTTATAGGATGGTCGCAGTGGCAGGCCTACCAAGCGCGGCGTATGGATGCTGCAGCTGATCTGTATCAGCAGTTGGCGGATGCCACGGCTGCTGCCGATGGCGCACAAAAAGCCAGTGCGCTCGCTGAGCAGTTGCGTACAGATTACGCCAATACGGTTTACGGAATTTTTGCCGGTTTACATTTAGCCAAAGACGCAATTAAAGCCAATAATTTGTCGCGTGCTGCTGAACAGCTGGCATGGGTGCAGCAACAGCGCCCAGATGCATCGTTGCAACCGCTGGTTAGTTTGCGTGTTGCTCAAGTGCAATATGCACAGAATGAATTGGATCAGGCTCTGGCTACCTTGAATGGCATCAAAGGTAAGAATATGGCTTGGCAGGCTGCCATTGCTGAGTTGCGCGGTGACATTGAAGCGGAGCAGGGCAAAACTGAGCAGGCGCGCAACAGTTACCAGGATGCGTTGAAATCGCTAGAAACTGCTGGCAATCGTGAAAGAAGTGCTGTGCTGGAAGTGAAGTTGTCCAGCTTGGTAAGTGCCAAGGCCGTTACAGGAACACAACCATGAAAAACTCTGTTGGGATGTCTTGGGCGCTGAAACCTGTTTGTGCGGCGCTGTTGTTGTTGTCGCTGTCGGCATGCGGCCTGTTGAGTGATGAAAAGAAAACAGTAGTGGCACCGCTGAAAGAGTTGTCTGCAGCATCGGCGACCTTGGGTAGTCAGTGGTCGCGCAGCGTCGGCAGTCAAGGCGACAGCATGTTGGCTTTGGCACTGACGCCTGCTATCAGTGGCGGTACGATTTACGCAGCCAATGCCGATGGTGGCGTTATGGCCATCAGTCGCGCCAATGGTGAAGTGCGTTGGAAAACGGATCTTGATGCCAAGTTGGTAGGTGCAGTGGGCGCCGGTGGTGATATGGCATTTGTGTCTGCAGCCAATGGCAGTGTTTACGCGCTGGATGCAGCCACGGGCGCTATGCGTTGGCAGGTGCAGGCAGGTAGTGAAGTGTTATCGGCCCCCGTTACCGATGGCAGTGTTGTCTTGGTGCAGTCGACAGATGCACGTTTACAAGCATTTGAGGTGGCTACGGGTCGCGCATTGTGGTCCTACAACGCTACACCGGCAGTGTTGACGTTGCGCGGCAACAGTTCGCCTGTCATGCGTGCCGGTGCGGTGTTCGTCGCTTTTGATACCGGCAAAGTAGTGGCACTGGAGGCCAAAACCGGCATGGTGGGCTGGGAGCGCCGTTTCATTGTTCCAGAGGGGCGCACGGAGTTAGAGCGCATTATTGATGTGCAGGCCGATCCTGTATTGAACGGCGCCAATGTCATTGTCGCCTCTTATCAAGGCGCGATTGTGAACTTGGCACAAGACAGTGGACAGCCGCAGTGGCAGGAAAAAGCATCCGTTGTTCATAGTATGGCAACCGCCGATGGCACGATTTTCATGGTGGAAGGCAACGACACGGTCAGAGCGTTGAGCATGAGTACTGGCCGTGAATTGTGGAAGGCAGAAGGATTCGAGAATAGAAAATTATCAGCACCTGCTGTGATTGGTCGCTATGTGGCCGTTGCAGACAAGTTGGGTTATATCCATCTGTTAGATCAAGCCAGCGGGACTTACGCAGGGCGTTACAATATCGGTGGCGATGGTGTGCGCGCTGATTTGCTCAGTGAAGGCGACACCCTGTACGCGCTGACCGCTAGCGGTAAGTTGTACGCGCTTAATATTCGCTACTAAATTTCATCCGTTGCGGAGCTGCTTGTGCTGCCGGTTATTGCTCTGGTCGGGCGTCCCAATGTGGGTAAGTCGACGCTGTTTAATCGCATAACGCGCACACGCAATGCGATTGTCGCCAATTACGCAGGTTTGACGCGGGATCGTCAGTACGGCGAGGCCATGGTTGAGGGGCATCGCTGCATCATTGTCGATACCGGCGGGCTCGGCGAAGAAGAGCAGGGTATTGATGATGCCATGGCGCATCAGTCCTTGGTGGCCATTGAAGAAGCCGATATTGTTTTGCTGCTGGTGGATTGTCGTGCAGGGCTGTCCGCTGGCGATGAGTTAATTGCGCGTCATTTGCGCGAGCATCACAAAAAAACATTTTTAGTGGCAAACAAATCCGATGGTATGGATCCGGATATCGCCACCAGTGAGTTTTTTGCTTTGGGTTTTGAACAGGTATTCCCCATCGCAGCCACGCACGGTCGTGGCGTACATCAGTTATTAGAATCTGTGGCGGAAACGCTGTTTCCTGTCTCTGAGAATGGTGTTGATAAAAGTGATCAGGATACAGGTGATCAGCGCGATGATGAGCAGGAAGAGGGCGCTACTGCTGACCGCAAGCAGCGGATAAAAATTGCGATTGTCGGCCGCCCAAACGTAGGAAAATCCACTCTAGTCAACCGCATGTTGGGCGATGATCGCGTCGTGGTATTTGATATGCCAGGCACGACACGCGACAGTATCTACATTGATTACCAGCGCAACGGTGAAGATTTCACGCTGATCGATACTGCGGGTATCAGAAAGCGAAAAAATATCACCGAAGCCATCGAAAAGTTTTCCATCGTCAAAACGCTGCAAGCTATTGAGGATGCCAATGTTGTTGTGCTGTTAATGGATGCACAAGAGGGCATCGTCGAGCAGGATCTGCACCTGCTGGGGCATGTCATTGAAAAGGGTCGCGCCTTGGTGGTGGCCATCAACAAGTGGGACGGTTTGGATGAGGATCAGCGCGAGGAGGTCAAGCGCACGTTGGACCGGCGGCTGCAGTTCACACGCTTTGCCACCACGCATTTTATTTCTGCGCTGCATGGCAGTGGCGTGGGCAATTTGTACGGCTCTGTTAAAAAAGCCTACAAATCTGCCACCCAGAAGCTGAGCACGCCATTTCTGACGCGTATTCTCGAAGATGCTGTGGCTTCACATCCACCACCGCTGGCCAATGGGCGGCGAATCAAGCTGCGCTACGCGCACGCTGGAGGACAAAATCCACCGATTATCGTGATCCACGGCAACCAAACTGACAAAGTGCCTGAGCATTACCGGCGGTACTTGGAAAACATCTTTCGTGAGGTGCTGCAGTTGGCGGGCACGCCGCTGCGTATCGAGTTCAAAAGTGGCGATAACCCCTACGAGGGGAGGCGTAACACCCTGACGCCGCGCCAGATCCAGAAGCGTAAGCGCTTGGTTAGCCACTTCAAGAAGCGGGACAAATAACCGGCTTTGTGGTATAAAGCCCGCCCGCTGTCGGCATGGGGTCGGCGCGGATCAACGACTCACACAGCTCGTCACGTTCGTCTGGGTGCCCTTCGGGGTAGGCGAATGGGAGTTGTGGTGGCTTAACCCGAGAGGACATTATGGCCAATATCAGCATGACAGACCTGCTGCAAGCAGGTGCGCACTTCGGACACCAAACCCGTTACTGGAACCCCAAAATGGGCAAGTATATTTTTGGTGCGCGCAACAAAATTCACATCATCAACCTTGAACACACCGTGCCCGCTTTCAATGAAGCACTGGCACTGGCCAAGGATCTCGCCAGCAAGCGCAACAAGATTTTGTTTGTGGGTACCAAGCGTGCCGCCGCCAAAGTAGTGGCCGAGCAGGCTTCACGCGTTGGCATGCCTTATGTCAGCCATCGTTGGTTGGGTGGTATGTTGACTAACTACAAGACCATTCGCACCTCTATCAAGCGCTATCGCGAGTTGGAAAAGCAGTCGCAAGACGGCACTTTCAATTTGTTGACTAAAAAAGAAGCGTTGATGCGTACTCGCGACATGGAAAAACTGGAGCGCGCTATCGGCGGTATCAAAGACATGGGCGGCTTGCCTGATGCGCTGTTTGTTATCGATGTCGATCACGAGCGCATTGCGATTACTGAAGCAAACAAACTAGGTATTCCTGTTATCGGTATCGTTGATACCAACAGCGATCCGTCTGGCGTGGATATTGTTATTCCAGCGAATGACGACGCGTTGCGTGCAGTGAAGCTGTATGTCACTGCAATGGCTGATGCCTGTGCAGAAGGCATTGAGCAGGCTGGCAACGCGCCGGTTAACAAAGACGAGTTTGTCGAAGTGGCAGGCGAGCAGGCCTGAATAAAAGAGGATCAGAGACAATGGCAGAGATTTCAGCATCTACAGTAAAAGAGCTGCGTGAGCGCACCGGTTTGGGCATGATGGAGTGCAAAAAAGCACTGGTTGAAGCTAACGGTGATATCGAAACTGCAATCGACAATCTGCGTAAATCCGGTCAGGCCAAGGCTGCTAAAAAAGCCGGCAATATCGCAGCGGATGGAGCCATTATTGTCGCCAGCAAAGGCAGCACTGCTATTCTCTTGGAAGTGAATAGTCAGACAGACTTTGTTGCTAAAGACGATAACTTCAGTGCTTTTGCCAACAAAGTCGCTGAAATCGCCTTGGCAGCGCGTGAGACTGATGTGCAAAAAATTGCTGCGCTGGATTTTGGCGGTCAGACTGTTGAAGAAGCGCGTGTGGCTTTGGTGCAAAAAATTGGCGAGAACATCCAAGTGCGCCGTGCAGAACTGGTGGAAGGCGCGGTATTGGCCTCCTATCGTCACGGCATCAAGATCGGTGTTGTAGTGGCATTGGAAGGCGGCAGCGAAGATCTGGCGCGTGATGTTGCGATGCACATTGCAGCAGCCAAACCAGAAGCCGTGTCTCCTGATGATGTATCGCCCGCAGTGATTGCTAAAGAGCGTGAGATCGCTGCGGCCAAAGCGGCTGAGTCCGGCAAGCCGGCCAATATCGTTGAGAAAATGGTCGAGGGCGCGGTCAAAAAATACCTGTCTGAGGTGTCTTTGGTGGAGCAGGCTTTCGTCAAGGACCCTGAGATCAAAGTCGGCCAGTTGCTGGCAAAAAATAGCGCGAAAGTTGTGCGTTTTGTGCGCTTGGAAGTGGGTGAAGGCATCGAAAAGAAAGAAGTGGATTTCGCTGCTGAAGTCGCGGCTGCAGTCGCTGCCAAGTAATACGTTTGTCATGCACTGAAAACGGCGGAGCAGGGAAAC
>CAZZNL010000115.1:230-5689 GCA_964655625.1 uncultured Pseudomonadales bacterium | reverse complement strand
GTGATGTATCTTGCAGTCAATCGCGAGTTGGCGGGCCTGATTGCTGTTTCTGATGCTGTGAAGCATTCAACAGCGGAAGCTTTGCATGCTTTGCGTAAATTGGGTGTCCGTGTGGTGATGGCGACAGGTGATAGCGCTGTAACAGCGCGCGTTGTTGCTGCACAGTTGGGTATTGATGAGGTGTATGGTGAAGTTACGCCACAAGACAAGCAGCTGTTGGTTGAAAAATTACAGCGCGAAGGTGCAGTAGTCGCAATGGCAGGTGATGGCATCAATGATGCTCCGGCATTGGCGCAAGCAGATATCGGCATTGCCATGGGCTCCGGTACAGATGTAGCCATGCACAGCGCACAAATAACCTTGGTAAAAGGCGATTTGCGCGGCATAGCGGAAGCACAAGAAATATCTGCAGCCACGGTGCGCAATATGAAACAGAATCTGTGGTTTGCGCTGTGTTACAACGCGCTGGGTGTGCCATTGGCAGCGGGAGTTTTGTATCCGCTGACAGGGTGGTTATTGTCGCCGATGTTTGCAGCAGTGGCGATGAGTTTGAGTTCCGTATCCGTTATTTCTAACGCACTGCGTTTGCGTTAATTTGCAGTAACAAAAAACCCGCACATGGCGGGTTTTTTATTGCCGATAGATAGTGATGCTTACGGCAGGTCCGTCGGTTCAATGGTGGCTTTGCTAGAAACGCTAAAGCTAAAGGACGCGTCTTTGGTGCCGTTAGGAATAGAGCAGGCTGGCTCAGCTTCCTTGCTCATTTTGCAGTAATCCACCATTGCACGGCCTTGGATAACCATGCTGGTGGTGGCACTGGCGATACTGCCATCTTTGTTCAGTTTGAGTTTGATGAGGCCTGTTTTTAATCCTACTGTTGGAAAAATAGGATTAACAGCTGCAATTTTAGTAGGAAACAGAATGGGCATAAAACCTTGCAAATGCATCAGCGTTGCTTTGGCCGGGTCAAATAATCCACCGTAAGTGCCATCAGAGTCAGCTCCCTTGGTTGGGTCACCATCAATAGCGTAATAAATTACTTTGCTGCCTTCAGGGCGATACCAGGAGCCCGTGAGGCTGAACAGAACGGTATCGGGTGCTTCAGGGTCAGTTGGATCTGTAAAAATAGTGCCGGTGAAGGTGCCATCAGAGTTGAGGGTTAGGTTCTGTTTGGCGACCATGGTGTCAGTAGGCTTGACAGGTGCAGGCTTGGCAACAGTGGCAGTGCCGGCGCCCTGCACAGTAATGCTGATGCCCAGCGTGCCATCAACAGAGTTCACTTGGTATGAGCTTGGATCGGCAAAAGCAGATGTTGCCATGGTGGCGAGTGCAGCAGCAGAAATAGCGAGTTTGAGCGAGTTTTTCATAGTTATCCTCACGGGGTTCATAAACTAAACACAAAGTGTGTGGTTACCACTGTTCCACATAGTACGCGGGTAGCGGGCTATGCAGTGGGTAATAGATTCTAGCACTCTGTTTTGCATCGTGATGAAGTGTTTTTGTGATATGAGTCTCAGTCCGGCAGAAATAAAAAAGCCCAGCAGTTGCTGGGCTTTTACTGCCTGGATGACAGTTAGGGCTTATCACTACCCACAATCCACATCGAGAAGAACTGCGCGCCGCCACCGTAGGCGTGGCCCAGTGCTTTCTTCGCGCCTGGCACTTGGCGCTCACCTGCCATGCCGCGCACTTGTAGTGCAGCTTCAGCAAAGCGAATCATGCCGGATGCGCCGATAGGGTTGGTGGAGAGTACGCCGCCGGAGCAGTTCCAAGGGATGTCGCCACCTTGGTCCAGCGAAGTCGCGCCGCTGTCGGTCAGCTTCCAGCCTTCGCCCACATCGGCAAAGCCGAGATTTTCCAGCCACATCGGTTCGTACCAAGAGAAGGGTACGTACACTTCGGCCATATCCAGTTCTTTGCGCGGATTGGTGATGCCCGCTTGCGAGTACACATCTTTGGCGCAGTCGATACCGGCTTGTGGGTTCACTTCCTCGCGCCATGGATACATGGTCGGCTCAGAGCGCATGGCTGTGCCGTGAATCCACGCCGGTTTGTTGGGTGACTTCTTGGCGAGCTCTTCATTGCACAGCACCATCGCACAAGCGCCGTCGGAAGACGGGCAAACTTCAGAAAAGCGCAGTGGCTCCCACAGCATGAACGAATCCATGTATTTCTGCAGATCGAGATTCTCTGCTGGCTCGTGCATGTGGGCGTGCGGGTTGCGCAGTGCGTGTTTGCGATCTTTCAGAGCGACTTTGCAGCCGATGTCCACAGGTGCTTTGGAGCGACGCATGTATTCACGGATGATCGGTGCAAAGAAACCACCGGCACCAGCATTCAAGTGCGGCGAGAACGGCTGTTGTGAAGACAATGCCCACATCGCGTTGGATTCGGATTGTTTTTCATACGCCAGTGTTAAAACGCGTTTGAATAAACCGCTCTGAATATATGAGGCAGCGACGATAGCTGTGGAGCCACCGACCGAACCGGCGGTGTGCACGCGCAACATCGGCTTGCCAACACAGCCCAAAGCATCGGCGAGATACAACTCGGGCATCACCACGCCTTCAAAAAAGTCTGGCGCTTTGCCGATGATGACGGCGTCGATATCGGCCCAGGTGCAACCTGCATCATGCAAGGCATTTTGTGCGGCTTCGCGCACGAGGCCTGCCATGGATTTTTTGATTTTGGATTTGTAGCGTTCGGTCTGGCCGATACCTACGATGGCACAAGGATTACCCATCTTATTTACCCTCCAGTACGGCAACCAAATTTTGCTGTAAGCAAGCTCCTGATGTTGCGTGAGCAACACCGCGCTGGGCTTCACCATTCATGATGCGTGTGGCAACAGCGCCAAGGCGATCTAAACCAGCAGACATAAAAATATTGCCTGCCAATACACCGCCGGATGGATTGATTACCGTGTTGTCATCCAGTCCCAATGCTTCCTTGATCAAAATTTCCTGATGGCTGAAAGGTGCGTGCAATTCTGCAATATCCACTTTGCCTTTTTTCACACCAGCCTGTTCACCGGCAATGCGTGTGGAAGTGGATTGCGTGAGATCGCGTGTACCGAATTGGTGCGATTCAATGCGGTGATCGATGCCGGTGATGTAAGCAGGGCGTTTGCCTGTGCCTGCCAGCATTTTTTCAGCGATGGATTTTTCAGCGATAAATAATGCTGAAGCTCCGTCGGTGAGGGGTGGGCAATCGTGTTTGCGCAGCGGTGAAGACAGCATAGGAGCTGCCAATAACTGCTCGGCGCTGTAGTCGCCTTTCAGTTGCGCATTGGGATTGTTTTTAGCGTTTTTGCGGCTTCTCACCACTACTTCCGCCATTTGTTTTTCCGTCAACTTGCCTGCATCCATCATGGCGCGCGCTTGCAAACCTGCAAGGCTGATTTGATCGGGCCACAACGGTTGTAAGTAGTAAGGATCTAACTGCAATGCCAAGACTTCGTGCATCGGGCCATGTGAGCTTTTGCCAAAGCCGTAAATCAAGGCTGTGTTGAAATGGCCGGTTTGAATTTTTAGCCATGCTTCATACAAGGCCCAAGCAGCGTCCATTTCTACATGTGATTCCGACATGGGTGGCACAGCACCGATAGCATCCAGCGCGCCGACAAAAGCAAACGCAGCACCGCCGAGATAATCGCAACTGCCAGAGCAGACAAAATCGATATCGGCATTGGTGATTTTTAATTGGTCTTTCACGCCGTGCACGGCTTCCATTACCAATTCCACATCATTTTTTGCGCCCGCATCACGCACCATCGGTGTTTGGTGATAGGCAATAATCGCTACTTCACGCATGTTTGTATGCCTCCACTTCTTTGAGACGCTTGGCTTTTAGCTCATTGATGTCGATAGGGGCTTCACCGGCAATCGGCTCATAATACTCGATGTTGTTGAAGCTGTATTCCCATTCGCTTTTATCGCGCCACACGGCTTTCACGCGGGTGCCGATTTGCACGTCTTCGTTTTTGCAGCCGGAAATCAAATGAATAAACGTTTGATCCGAGTTGTCCATCACCAGGTTGGCAACGATAAACGGCGGCTGCACTTTAGAGCCGGGAATGGGCAGGTGCACGATGGTGAAAGTGATAACTGTGGCTGTGTCTGGCAGCGTGACCTCTTCAAAAGTGGGGGTGCCGGTTTCTGCATCGGCACCGCGAGGTGGTACTGTGACCTTGCCAGTCACAGACGAGCGTTGACCGACTAACTTGCCTTCCTTGATGGAGCGCAGAAAGTTGGATGTGGCGCGACCAGCGGCAAAGCTGTATTGCATGTAAACCGGGCTCTCGATAATTTCGACAGGTTTTTGTTCACTCATGACTATTCTCCTTAAACCGGCTCAAAGCATTCGATGTCGGTCATAAAGCCGCGGCGTTCTGCTGCCCAGCGCACTTTGACTTTCATGCCAGTTTTCATGGCGCTTTCACTGCCCGCATCCACTTTGTGCAGCATGGCGGTGTCTGAGCCGTCGATTTTGATCAGCGCCCAAGCGAAAGGCTTGGTCAGCACATGCTTGGCGTGTGGTTGGTTGATCCAGCTCCAGGTGGTGACGGTGCCGGTGGAAGGCAGATCGACCAGTTCAGACAGCTCCTCTGAGGTCTGTGGGTCGTATTCCGTCGGTGGGCAGATCACTTTGCCGTTGCTGCCTTTGATGCCGACGAGCTTGCCGTCGCGCAATCCGGTCAGAAAGGCACCGATCACAGGCCCGGTAGAGCGGGTGTAGGTGAAGCCGAGTTCAAAGCCGTCTCGCAGTACGTCATCGTACTGAGTCGCGGCGCTGGAATTGGCCATAGGTTTTCTCCTCTAGGTTGATAAAATTCAGTAAATTCAAAGGGATTGCTTGAAATAGTTGAGCGGCATTGTGTCGCAAATTGGCCGTTAGCCTATGGGTTGAGGCTGGGGCTGTCCATTAGAGAATTGTGCGTAGGGTGGGCGCGCCATTGTTTGTCGATACGGTACTCCAAGGGCTGGTATTGCGTCTTGTAGCGCATCTTGTTGCAGTTCTCGATCCAGTAGCCGAGATAGAGGTAGTCCAAGCCTTCCAGTTGCGCGCGGGCAATCTGGTTGAGGATGGCGTAAACCCCCAAGCTGCGTTTGTCTTCATCGGGGTCGTAAAACGTATAGACCGCCGAATAGCCATTGTCGAAGCGATCACACACCGACACGGCAATCAGTCGTTCGCCTTGGTAGTAGCACAGAGAAAAACTGTGGGGCCAGGCCACGCACAAGAAGTTTTGGTATTGCTCACGCGTGGCGGGGTACATATCGCCATCGCCGTGGCGGCTGTTGATGTATTTCTCGTACAGGGCGTAGCAGGTGTCGTTGTCGATGGATGACAGTTGTCGCACCTGCAAATCGCTGTTGCGTTTGATACAGCGAATTTGGCTGCGATTGGCGATGAATTGTTGCACGGGAATACGAACCGGCACACAGGCTTGGCAATCG
>CAZZNL010000115.1:0-220 GCA_964655625.1 uncultured Pseudomonadales bacterium | reverse complement strand
CGCCGCATTGTGGGCGGTAGATGTGTTCGCCGCTGCGTCTAAAACCCATTTCTGCCAAGCGCGAAAACAGAAACGGCGTAATCTGGCACTCTGGGTTGACGAAAGCAGTCGTCGCGATCTGATCCGGCAGGTAGCTGCACGGGTGTGGATGCGTTAGCAGTAAAGTGACGGATTGCTGGCTCATGGGAAAAGTATAGCGATCGTTGTCGCTAATGCATGT
>CAZZNL010000114.1:3236-5698 GCA_964655625.1 uncultured Pseudomonadales bacterium | reverse complement strand
GGATAATCAAACGCCAGGGTTGAGAGCGCGTCGATGACGCGATAGCTGCCGGTGTTTTTGCCGTAGCTGGTTTCGACGCCGATGATGGCGACGATCATCTCCGGCTCTACTTGATAGCGGCTCGAAACTTCTTGCAGCACCTGTTCGTGCGCGAGCCAGAACTCCGCGCCGTTGTCGACGCGCGCATCGGTGAGAAAAATCTTGCGGTATTCCTTCCACGGCTTGGCTTTTTCAGCGGGGCGTGCGATGGCGTCGAGAATAGATTGCTTGCGTGCCGCCTGAGACAGAACGGCCAGCACATCGTCTTTGCGGTAGCCGTAGCGTTCCTGCATTTCTTCAGCGAATGTTTGCACATCAGTGCGTTGTTCGTACTCGCCTGCCTGTGCGCCGGTAGCCAATAACAAAAAGGCACCAGCGCGCAAACTGCCACACAAAAATGAAAAGACGTTGCTTGAGAGATCACGCATCAGTAGGTCGGCCTTTTTTTCTCGGTGCTGATTGCCATAAGCATTCCGAACCCGATCATCAAAATGATGACCGCTGTGCCACCCTGACTCACCAAGGGTAGGGGAACACCCACAACAGGCAAGAGTCCGGCGACCATCGCCATGTTAACAAAAACGTACAGGAAAAAGGTGATGCTGATGGTGCTGCCCAACAGCCTGCCGAAGGTTTCCTGTGCATGCCAGCTAATCCACAACCCGCGCATCACAATCAATAAATAAATACACAGCAAGACAATCACGCCGCGATAGCCCAGCTCTTCAGACAGCACGGCGATGATGAAATCGGTGTGACTTTCTGGCAAAAAATCGAGCTGTGATTGCGTGCCCTGTTGCCAGCCTTTGCCGGCCCAGCCACCAGAACCGATGGCAGTTTGGGATTGAATAATATTCCAGCCTGCGCCGAGTTTATCGGACTCGGGATTGATCAACGTCAACACCCGTTGGCGTTGATAATCGTGCATGACATAAAACCACATCACCGGAATGAGCGCTGCCATGGCCACGGCGGCACCGGCAATATAGCCCCAGCTGATGCCGGCCATGAACAGCACGATCACACCGGAAGTCAGCACCAACACCGCTGTGCCTAGATCCGGCTGTTCGATGATCAGTGCAACGGGTATGCCGATCATCAGCAGGGACCAAAAAATATGTTTGAGACGCGGCGGCGTGCTGCGATTGTGAAAATATGTGGCCAACACCAAGGGCAAGCCAATTTTCAAAATTTCTGAAGGCTGAAAGCGCGGTAAGCCCGGAATTTGCAGCCAGCGCTGCGCTCCCATGGAGATTTCACCGAACACGGGCACTGCCATCAAAAACAACAAACCCAGACCGTATAAAGCCGGTGAGACCAAACGCCAGCTGCTTTGACTGACTTGAGCAACCACGAACATGATGAAAAAACCCAGCGCAAAAAAACCACCTTGTTTTTCCATGGCGATCAAATGATTGTCGGCGGCGCTGTAGAGTACGAATAACCCGTAACCGCAAAGCGCTAACAACAGCAAAAACAGCACGGGGTCGATATGCAGGCGCTGCCAAATCGTCAGTTGTATTGCGCCGGTGCTGGGCAGCTGGCGAATAAAGTCGGGAGAGGTTCTCATTCGCCAGCTCCTGTGTTGACAGCTTCGGCGGCAGTCGGTGTGGTGTTGTTGGTGGCACTGGTGCTGGTAGTGACACTGGTGCTGGTAGTGGGTGTTTGCCCGAGCAGCCAAGCGTCTAGCACTTTGCGCGCCACCGGCGCCGCTGCGCCAGAGCCGCTGTTGCCGTTTTCAACAATGACCGCCACCGCGACCTTGGGGTTTTCGACCGGCGCGAAAGCGACAAACAGGCCGTGGTCGCGCTGCCGTTCTGCCAGTTTGGCGGCGTCGTATTTTTCGTTCTGGGCGATACCGACCACTTGCGCCGTCCCTGTTTTACCCGCCACGGTATAGGGCGCATCGGCAAACACTTTGCGCGCGGTGCCGCGTGCGCCCTGAGCTACCTCGTGCATGCCGCCGATGACCACATCCCAGTTGCGCGGGTTGTTCAGCAGGATAGGAGTGTCGTACTCAGGAGGGACATCCACCCCATCAATCGCTTTGACCAGGTGCGGGCGAATGCGAATACCGCGCCGCGCCAGCGTGGCGGTGGCATTGGCCAATTGCATGGGGGTTGCCAAATGATAGCCCTGACCGATACCGGCGTTGATGGTGTCGCCGGGATACCAGGCCTGCTTGAAGCGTTGGCGTTTCCAATCGCGTGAGGGCAGCACACCTTTACGCTCACCGCTTAAGTCGACACCGCTGGGTGCGCCGAGGCCAAAGGGTGCGAGGAAGTCGTGCATGCGGTCTATGCCCATGCGATTGGCGAGTTGGTAGAAGTAGATATCACAAGATTGCGCAATGGCGAGGTGGGCATTGATGCCACCGCCGTGACCACCTTTTTTCCAGTCGCGAAATTGGCGCGTCTGCCCCG
>CAZZNL010000114.1:0-3226 GCA_964655625.1 uncultured Pseudomonadales bacterium | reverse complement strand
CCGGGATCGTAGATTTGATAGTCCGGTGTGACAAAACCTTCGTCGAGGCCGGCAAGAGCAAACAGCGGTTTGATGGTGGAACCTGGCGGGTATTCACCGGCGATTATGCGGTTGAGGAGGGGAACATCGGGCGACTCGCGCAGAGCGGCATAGTCTTTGCTGCTGATGCCGGTGACAAATAAGTTCGGATCAAACGATGGATTGCTCACTGCGGTGACGACGCCGCCGTTGGTCAGTTCGATAGCGACCACTGCACCGCGCCGGCCTGCCAGCGCATCGACGGCTGCCTGTTGCATGCGGGTGTCGAGATACAAGGTCAGGGTTTTGCCGCGTGTGGGGTCTTTGCGATCCAGGGTGCGCAGAATGCGGCCGCGCACATCAGTTTCTACGTTTTGTGCACCGGGAATGCCGAGCAATTCTTTTTCGTAAAATTTTTCGATGCCGACTTTGCCCATCGAAAATACACCGTAATAGTTTTCGGTTTCACCAGCCTCTTCAATTTTTTTCTGTTCTTTTTCACTGATGCGGCCGACATATCCAATGCTGTGAGCAAACAAATCGCGAAATGGATAGTCGCGCACCAGTTCGGCGGTCACTTCCACACCGGGCAGGCGATAGCGATTCACAGCGATGCGCGCAATCTGCTCGTCGTCGAGGTTGCTGCGCAGCATAACGCCTTCGTAAGGGCGTTGTTTGCGTTTGAGACGTTCGCGAAAACGGCTGATTTCACTGTCTTCCAACTGCAAAATTTGCTGGAGTGTGTGCAAGGTGTAATCCATGTCTTGCACGCGCTCTTTGATAATTTCCAAGGTGAAACTGGGTTTGCTCTGCGCCAGTACTTTGCCGTCGAGATCCTGGATGACGCCGCGTGCCGGGGGGATAGCCATGGCGTGGATGCGATTGGCATCCGACTGTGTGGTGAAGTGTTCGTGCGACACAATTTGCAGCTGGTAGTAGCGAGCCAGCAATACTATTGTCAGCACTACGACCATCACCAGGCAAATTCGCATTCGCCGGTTAAACCCGTGACGTTCACTGTTGGTGTCTTTGAACACCAGAGTGCGCGCGTAGTGTGAGGGTTCGATAGCCACGGTGCGAAATCAGCGGTGATAAGGATGATTGTTCAACAGCGACCAAGCGCGGTAGAGCTGTTCGGCCAACACAATGCGCACCAAGGGATGTGGCAGTGTCAAGCCGGACAGTGACCAACGCATGTTGGCGCGCGCCAGGCAGGCGGCGGACAGTCCGTCCGGTCCGCCAATCAAAAAGCTGGTGTTGCCGCCTTGCATTTGCCAGTTGCGCAAATTGTCAGCCAGGCTGTGTGTGGTTTGTGGCTTGCCCAATACATCCAGTGCTACGACACGTTCTTGTGCAGGCAGTGCTGCCAATATCGCTTCGCTCTCTTTTTCAATCGCTCGGGCGATATCTGTATTTTTGTTGCGGGCTGGCAGGGGGATTTCACGCAAGCTTAATGCGCATTCACGCGGCATGCGTTTGGCATATTCCTGATAGCCGGTTTCTACCCAGTCTGGCATGCGGGTGCCGACAGCAATCAGGGTGAGCTTCATGATGGCCCTGCGTCAAATAGAATCAGCGTGCGCGCGGTTTGCTGGCAGCCGTTTTTTTGGCAGCAGTTTTTTTAGAGGCGGATTTTGTGGCAGCAGGTTTTTTAGCAACCGATTTGTTGGCAGCCGGTTTTGCACTGGCGGTTTTGCGCGTGCCGGTTTTTGCCAATACACCGGCTTTGGCTGGTGCGGCTTTTTTATTGCTGCTGGCTGCCGTGCGCGCCGGTGCTTTGGGCTTGGCAGGTTTTCTGCGCGCTTTGGCGGCATCAGATTGATTGATAAACAGGTTGTCGTCGCTCTGTGTTTTCTTGCTGCCAGCTTTTTTGGTGGCTGCCGCTTTGATCGACGGTTTTTTGGCTGCGGGTTTTGTGGTTGCAGGTTTTTTTGCTGAAGATTGTTTTGCAGTAGATTTTGCTGCCGCAGATTTTTTGACCGATGCTGTTTTGGATGGCAGCGGAATGATTTCGCTACTGCCGGGCACTAACCACAATTTTTCCAATTCATAAAAACTGCGCACCTCAGGTTGCATGACATGCAGTACCACATCGCCAAAATCAGCCAGCACCCATTCGCCGACATCCATACCCTCTATGCCCATGGTGGGCATGCCTTGTTTCTTGGCTTCTGTTGCCGCATTTTCCGCCAGTGCGCGCACTTGGCGATTGGAGGAGCCGCTGGCAATGACCAGCGTGTCTGTGACATCAGACAGACGTGATACGTCGATGATAGTGACATCCTGCGCTTTGAGTTCATCCAACGCGTTGATGATGATGTTGAGCAGTGCGGGTGTGGAAGCTGATTTCTTTTTCATGGCGTTGAGTGATTTCGCTCGGGTAAGTAAAGGGCGTGATCGAGAATATAGTGCCACACCGGCTTCGACAAACCTTCAGGCTGGGGTGTGTCGGCGTTGCGCTGGGCCAGCTGAGCGCGAATGGCGGTGGAGGAAAAGGGCTGTGGTGGCAGTGTTAAATGCAGCCACAGGCCGTTGGCGCTGCATTGTAACTGATTGGCTTCTGTGGCGCGGGGCAGCGTGGACAGCCACTCCGTTGCGGCATTGCGCGCGGGCCAAGGGCTGTCTGGGCGATCGACGATCAAGCAGTGCGCCAGTGTTGTCAGCGCTTGCCATTCTTTCCACTGTGCCAGCTGCGTGAGTGAATCACTGCCCATGACCCAAATCATCGGTTTGTGAGGGCCGTGTTCGAGGCGCAGGTCGCGCAGGGTATCAACGGTGTAGGAGGGAGCGGGTCGCCGTAGCTCGCGCTCATCAATACGCAGTGCCGGGTGATCTTGGATGGCAAGGCGCAGCATCGCCAAGCGATGTCGATCTGGCGTCACCGTAGGTTTGAGCGGTGAACGCGCCGCTGGCAAGAGCGTCAGTGTTGTTGCGTGCAGCGCGCGGCGGATTCCCTCGGCAGTAGCGAGATGCCCTGTGTGTATCGGATCAAAGGAACCGCCAAACAGAATCAGCGTGTCAGAGGTAGCAGTGGGCATGGTTAGTGGGCGACGTCGACGCACGAAGGGTTGTCCGCGATTATAGCGAGACAGGCTGCTAGAATTGCGCCTTTGCAGGGGAGTGAGCTGTCGATGAAACAATACCGCTTTGATGATATAGAAGGTTTGCAGGCGATTGTGTCTGAGCAATGGGGTGAGTGGAGCAATAC
>CAZZNL010000113.1:0-5855 GCA_964655625.1 uncultured Pseudomonadales bacterium | reverse complement strand
CGCTGGCCGCATTGGGTGTCGTATACGGCGACATCGGCACCAGCCCGCTTTACACGCTGCGCGAATGTTTTGCAGGTCACCATG
Source organism: uncultured Pseudomonadales bacterium (assembly GCA_964655625.1). Lineage (GTDB taxonomy): Bacteria > Pseudomonadota > Gammaproteobacteria > Pseudomonadales > UBA7239 > UBA7239. The sequence goes on along the minus strand of CAZZNL010000113.1, from coordinate 5,771 downwards.
CCATAACAATGAGCTACAACAACATCATGGGTGTGTTGTCGTTGATTTTCTGGGCGTTGATCATTGTTGTCACACTCAAATACGTTTTTTTCATCATGCGGGCCGATAACCACGGCGAAGGCGGTATTTTGGCTTTGTTGGCGCTGTCACGCAGTACAGGGATAAAGAGCAACTGGCTGAAAGGTGTGTTGGCCGTAACGGGCATGTTTGGTGCCAGCCTTTTTTATGGCGACGGCATCATCACACCAGCGATAACGGTGCTATCCGCAGTTGAAGGCTTGAATGTTGTCAGTCCGGCGTTTCAGCACTGGTCGCAACTATTGGCGATCGCCATTTTGATTGTGTTGTTTATGTTTCAGCGTAAGGGTACGGCCAAGGTGGGCGCGCTGTTTGGCCCCATCATGCTGATGTGGTTTGTGACGTTGGCGATCTTGGGTATTGTCAATATTGTGAAACACCCATCAGTGTTGGCGGCCTTAAATCCTTGGTATGCCTTCCTGTTTTTTAGCGAACACGGTATCGGTAGCATGCTGATTTTTGGTGCTGTCGTGCTGGCCGTGACGGGTGGCGAAGCCCTGTATGCCGATATGGGACATTTTGGACGCAAACCGATACAAATGGCTTGGGTATCGCTAGTGTTGCCAGCGCTAGTGCTCAATTATTACGGGCAGGGAGCGTTGTTATTGGAAGATCCTGAAGCGATCAATAATCCGTTTTATCGCTTGGCGCCGGAGTGGTTTTTGTGGCCAATGTTGCTGTTGACCACTTGCGCGACGGTAATCGCCTCGCAGTCGGTCATCTCCGGCGTGTTTTCAGTTACGCGTCAAGCGGTACAGATGGGTTTTTGGCCACGAATGCAAATCCTGCATACATCTTCCAAGGAAATCGGGCAGATCTATATTCCCATGGTGAACTGGTTGGTCATGACGGCGGTTATCCTGTTGATTCTGGAGTTCCGCACTTCAAGCAATATCGCTGCGGCATACGGTATTGCAGTAACCACGGCAATGATGGTCGATACCATTCTGGTGTGCTTTGTGGCCCATCGTTTGTGGCGTTGGCCTCTGCCGGTGGTGGTATTGCTCGGCTCGACGTTTTTTGCTGTCGATGCCCTCTTTTTGGGCCCCAACATCCTCAAGATCCCCGACGGTGGCTGGTTCCCCTTGTTGGTAGGTGCGGTGGTGATGCTGTTGATGCTGACATGGCGTAAAGGGCGGCGCTTTTTGTCAGAGGCACTCGGGCGCGAAAGTTTACCTCTCAAGCCTTTTATTACCGGTCTGGTAACAGACAAGCCGGCAACCGTGCCAGGTACTGCCGTCTTCATGACGAGTTCTCTGGATCGTGTGCCTCAAGCGCTACTACACAACTTGAAGCACAATAAGGTGCTGCACGAGCGTGTGGTGTTCCTGACTATAGGTACGCAGGAAATTCCCTTTGTTCCTCAGGGAGATCGCGTTCATGTAGAAGATTTGGCTCCGGGATTCTTTGTTATTCGCGGCTCTTACGGCTTTCAAGAAAGTCCAGATGTACCGCGTCTGCTGGAGCAGTGTGAGCCTTTCGGTCTGACATTCGACATGATGGATACGACTTTCTTCCTCTCCAGAGAGCACTTGATCCCCAGTAAGGATCCGGGTATGCCGAGCATTCTGGACAAGATCTTTGCGGTGATGACGCGCAATGCTGTGCCGGCGACCAGCTTCTTCAAAATTCCACCGAACCGGGTGGTGGAAATGGGTACGCAGATCGAGATCTAGCGTATGGCACTATGGATAAAATTCTTTGACATATCAAAGAGCTATCCATAGAATGCGCCGCACTATGCACAGCGCCCCAGACAATCAGTTGCTGCCTCAACATGTAGATGCAGTAAAACTGTGTCAACAGGGTGGCCAGCTCGTCGGCCAGATACCTCTGGCCAGGCTGGAGCGTCTTGGTCAGCAGCTGTTATCGACCGAGGGCGTGGCTGAAGTTGCGTGGCATTTCTCGTTGGACGAGCAGGCGCGCAAAGTCATTCACGGACAAGTGCATGCCGTACTGGCCATGACTTGTCAGCGCTGTCTACAGCGAGTGGATATACCTGTTTGCTCTGAATCGGCGCTGGCGCTGGTCTGGAGTGACGAACAAGCGGGGCAATTGCCGCGCACGCTAGACCCGGTGTTGCTGAGCGCAGAAATGCTCGATCTGCCGGAAATAGTGGAAGAAGAATTGCTATTGTCGCTACCGATTGTGGCGACACATACGGAAGGTAGCTGTGTGGTAGCAATGCCGGCAGCCGAAAATGTTCTGGTGGATGTTGTGCCAGACAGTAAACCCAACCCGTTTCAGGTGCTGGCAAACCTGAAGTCCGGGCGCGATGAAACCAATACGTGACATCGCCAATCATTTGCCGCCACATTTTTTATTGGCAGGAGTTTTGTCATGGCCGTACAGAAAAGTCGTAAATCCCGTTCTCGTCGTGGCATGCGTCGTTCACATGATGCGCTGACCGCAAGCACATTGTCGGTTGATTCAGTCACTGGTGAAAAGCATCGCCGTCATCATATGACTGCTGATGGTTTTTACCGTGGCCGTAAAGTGGTTGAAGACGCCGCTGAGTAATCCTTCAGGCAGTCGTGTCACGTCAACGATGATTACGATTGCTATTGATACCATGAGCGGGGATATCGGCCCCGCCGTTACAGTGCCCGCCAGTGTGCGGGCATTGTCGTTTATGCCAGATATCAGCCTGCTATTGGTGGGTGATAGTGTCATTATTCAGTCTGAGCTACACAAGCTAGGACACAGCGATGACCAGCGCCTGCGCATTGTTCACACCACGCAAGTGGTGAGCATGGATGAAACACCTGCGCGTGCCTTGCGTCATTACAAGGATTCTTCTTTGTTTCGCAGTATTCAGTTGTTGGCTGACGGTGAAGTTCAAGCAGCAGTGAGTGCAGGCAATACAGGTGCATTGTTGGCTGTAGGCTGTTACTGCTTGCAGCTATTTGAAGGTGTCGATAGACCAGCTATTTGCGCCGCATTACCTACCACCACCGGTCAAATGTTTTTATTGGATGTCGGTGCGAATATTGATGCCAGAGCTGAGAATTTGCATCAATTTGCAGTCATGGGCTCGGAAATGGCTGCTGCGATATTGGTTAAAGAAAAGCCGCGCGTTGGTTTGCTAAATATCGGCGTAGAGAGTATCAAAGGCACTGAGCAGGTGAAACATGCTGCATTGTTGCTGCAGTCAGACAAGGTTCTAAATTACACAGGATTTGTAGAAGCCGATCAGCTATTTTTTGACGTGGTTGATGTGGCGGTTTGTGATGGTTTTATTGGTAATGTGACATTGAAGGCCAGCGAAGGTGTGGCAAGATTTATTCGTCATCGCTTGCTCAATCCTGTATCTACGAGGTTTCTTCATCGCGCATTACATCGTGTTATTTCTGTGCTATTGCAACCGTTTCGTTCAGCTATTAATCCTTCACGCTATAATGGCGCCAGTTTTCTTGGTTTCACGTCAACCTTGGTTAAAAGCCACGGCAGTGCAGATAGCAATGCCTTCTTTCGCTCGATAGAGCTTGCGCGCACAGAGGTTGCGGCTGATATTCCAGGATTGATTCATAGAAAACTGCAGCAATACTGGCTGCAGAAAACACAGATTGTTACTGAAGAGGGTTTGCAATGAGTAAAAAACTTGCCTTTGTTTTTTCTGGACAAGGATCGCAAAAGACAGGCATGCTGGCTGAAATCGCTGCTGCTTTTCCGCTTGTTGAAAAAACATTCGCCGAAGCCTCCGAAGTACTTGGATATGACTTGTGGGATTTGTGTCAGAACGGTGAACAAGAGCAGCTCAATGCCACAGAAACCACGCAGCCATTATTGCTGACATCCAGCGTGGCGCTGTGGCGGGTATGGCAAGAAAAGCAGGGCAAACAGCCTGCACTGCTCGCCGGACACAGCTTGGGTGAGTGGTCTGCTTTGGTGTGTTCAGGTGTTGTAGATTTTGCCGATGCGGTCGCCTTGGTGCGCAAGCGTGGTGCGTTTATGCAGACTGCTGTACCCAAAGGCGAAGGCAGCATGGCCGCCGTGTTGAATGTTGAAGACGAAAAAATTCTGGCGCTGTGTCGTGAGGCTTCGGATCTTGGTGTGGTTGAAGCGGTCAACTTTAACTCACCGGGGCAAGTAGTTATTGCGGGCCAAGTGGCCGCTGTGAATAAAGCCTCAGAGTTGTTAAAGGCAGCAGGCGCAAAAAGAGTGTTGCCATTGCCTGTGAGCGCGCCTTTCCATACATCACTGATGAAAGCGGCTGCTGAAAATATGCGCGAGCATATCGCTGCGACGACTTTTCGTGCACCGAGCATTCCTGTTATTCATAATGTCCACGCCGGTAAGGAAAGCGATCCGGAACGCATTAAAGATTTAATGATTCGCCAGATTGACCATCCGGTATTGTGGGTCGATTGTGTTAAAGCATTGGTGGAACATGAAATCACCACCGTTGTAGAGTGTGGCCCCGGTAAGGTGTTGTGTGGATTGTGTACCCGGATTGAAAAAACACTAACAGCATTTGGTATTGAGGATGTTGTTGGTCTTGAAGCCGCATTGGCTGCCATTTGATAGTAGGAGTAACCAGAATGAGTATTGAGGGCAAAGTAGCACTGGTCACAGGTGCTAGTCGCGGTATTGGTCGTGCAATTGCGGAATCTTTGGCAAAAGCTGGCGTTGTAGTGGTGGGTACAGCCACCAGCGAATCAGGAGCCAAGGCTATTGCAGAAAGATTCGCTGCTTCCGGTTTCAAGGGTGATGGCATTGTCTTGAATGTTACCGATGCGGCATCGGTGGATGCCGCTATTAAAACCGTTAACGAGAAATTTGGCGGCATCGATATTCTTGTCAACAATGCAGGTATCACCAAAGACAATATCCTGATGCGCATGAAAGATGAGGAGTGGGACGATGTATTGGCCACTAACCTGACGTCTGTATTTCGGTTGTCGCGTGCGTGTCTGCGCGGAATGACAAAAGCGCGCTGGGGTCGAATTATCAATATCAGCTCTGTAGTGGGCGAGATGGGCAACGCCGGACAGAGTAACTATGCCGCGACTAAAGCGGGCGTGGCTGGTTTTGCACGCGCTTTGGCAAGAGAAATTGGCTCGCGCAACATTACCGTCAATACCGTCGCGCCTGGCTTTATTGATACAGATATGACACATGTGCTGCCAGAAGAGCAAAAGCAGATGCTGTTGAATCAAATTCCATTAGCGCGTTTGGGTAAGCCAGAAGAAATTGCAGCGGTGGTCGCTTTCTTGGCGTCGGAGCCGGCGGGATATATCACCGGAGAAACCATTCATGTGAATGGTGGGATGTATATGAGTTAAAACCCATAACGGGAAAGTAGCAAAGCGAGAAAGTAGCAAAGCCCGACAGGAAAACCTGCCGGGCTTTTTTAATGCATGTTTTTTCTGGCTATGAATTATTCATACGTGCAGAGATAGGCGGTATCAACTGCCACTTGCAATTGGAATTTTTGGTTGGCAGCCACTTCAAATGCATCACCGGCATTGAATGTTTGCCATGTTTCATTGCCGGGAAGTTTGACGGTCAGTGCGCCGCTGACAACGGTCATCACTTCTTTCTGGCTGGTGCCGAATTCGTACTCACCCGGTGCCATAACGCCAACAGTGGCAGGCAGGGTGCTGGTTTGGAAAGCGATCGATTTGACGTTGCCATTAAAGTATTCATTAACTTTGAACATGCGGGATACCTCCGTAGAATATAAGCAATAT
>CAZZNL010000112.1:3567-5869 GCA_964655625.1 uncultured Pseudomonadales bacterium | reverse complement strand
CAGCAGCAATGGAGAGCGGATAGAGAAAGGTATTGTCTGTTACCAGCATATAGCTGATATGAGCAAAAACGATGCTCAGTATGCCCAGTCCTTTAAGCTCTTGTGTAATGGGAACAGGAAACAGTGTGCTGTGTTGTGTCTTCCGCAACGTGAGGCAAAGCGCCGCGAGCACTGCAGCAATGACGATGGCGGTAGACAGTGATGTGTTGGCAACGGTGATCAATGTGCATACTCCAGCGTAGTGTCCGTTAGTGATATTACCGGCATTTTATCGATGGTGGAAAGTCGGCAGAGTGAGAGTTGGAGGAGAGTGTTATTCAGTAGTTTGATGATGATCAAGTGCTGGTGCAGTGGTATGTAATTCATCAACAGTGCAAGAAAGCTGTCCGTCGAATAAGCGTAGGCTGATTGCTGTACCGATACCTACTTGTTGGCTGCTGGTCAGCACTGTGCCGGTGGCTGTGGTGGCAATAGCATAGCCGCGCTGTAAGGTATTGAGTGGGCTTAAATTGTTGAGCCCTGCGGACAGCCGAGCCAGCGCATGGTTGCTGTGTGTGAGCGGCTTTCTGATGCTGTTGAGTAATCGCCATTCCAGGTGGTCCAGGCGCTGTTGTTGTTCGCGCAGGGTATGGCCGGGGTGACGTAGACGCTGTATCAGGTGCTGCAGTTGTTGTCGCAGTGTTGCAATATGCTGCTGCAATAGTTTTTGTTGCACCTCACCGTAGTGTTGTAGCAGAGCGAGCAAATCGTTCAGTTCCGGCGACAATAACTCTGCCGCCGCAGAAGGTGTGGGTGCGCGCACATCTGCAACAAAATCACAAATCGTGAAATCAGTTTCGTGGCCGACAGCGCTAATCACTGGAATTTCACTGGCAAACACGGCACGCGCCACGGTTTCTTCATTAAATGCCCACAGATCTTCGAGTGAGCCGCCGCCCCGCGCGATAATAATTGCATCTATATCGGCTTGCGTGTTGGCAAGTTGCAGTGCTTTAACGATCGCTGGTGCAGCTTCAGTACCCTGAACAGGTACAGGGATGATACTCAGTTTTGTTGGTGGGTAACGTCTGCGGAATACAGAAATAATGTCGCGAACAGCTGCTCCTGTTGGCGAGGTGATGGTGGCAATATGATGAGGAATTTCCGGCAGTTCCTGTTTGAAGTCTTTGTCAAACAAGCCCTCATCTGCCAGTTTGTTTTTTAATTGTTCAAACGCTAGTTGCAAGTTGCCTGCACCATCTGCCTGCAGATTTTCAACGATCAACTGATAGTCACCGCGCCCTTCGTACAGGCTGATACGGCCGCGAGCGATGATTTGCATGCCGTGTTCAGGTCTGAAGCGCAATAATGCGTTTTGACCGCGAAACATGGCGCAGCGAATCTGGGCTTTGTCATCTTTGAGTGTGAAATACCAATGGCCAGACGAGGGTGTGGATAGGTTGGAAATTTCGCCGCGTACCCACACGTTGGCAAGGTGCACTTCAAGTAATTGTCGTGCGCGACGATTGACTTCGGTGACGCTAAGAATGTGATCGCTCGCTGTCACATCAACACTCGTGCAGAAAAGTAAATCGCGGCACAGATTGGCCATCTACAGTGACGGATTCACAGAACATGGCAAGCGGCCTGACCCAAAGGCTGTAATCGTCATACAGGCAGCGATACACCACCAAGGCTTCGCGTGTTTCTGAGTGATGAGCGACACCTGTCACCAGATAGTCTTTGCCTTTGTAGTGACGATAAATGCCGGGTTTTATCATGGGGAATCACTGTTTCTGCAATTGTGGTGTCAGTTCTTTGTTGAGTAGTGCGGCTGCCAGTTGAAAGCCTTTGTAGCCCCAATGCGTGTCATTGGGTAAATAGACATCCTTGTTGCCGGCAGCAATCAAGGTGCGTATTGGGCTCAACATATTGATGCCGTGAGGTGACAGTGTGCGCATATCAAACTGTGTAATAAGCGCGGGTTGCTGGCGTAATTTTTCATCGACCAGATAGGTTTGGTAAGCGGTGGTTTTGTCTGGCAGGATCAGCAATGCGTGGGGTAAGCGTGCATCAGTAAAAATTTGAGAAATGGTGCGTATGGAGCAGCGTGCGATTTGAAGATTTTGTTCATCCAGTTGATCGTAGAGTAAAAAATCTCGACTCAGTGCCAAGAGTTGATCGCTTTTCTGGTTGCTGAACAGTTGGTTGGTCGTGAGAGGCAGGATTTTTGCCTTGGCTTTTTTGGGCTTGAGCAGTGTTTTTCCATACAGCTTGAAGATATGAAAGCATATTTACATTCTTTGGCTGAACTTTAATTATT
>CAZZNL010000112.1:0-3557 GCA_964655625.1 uncultured Pseudomonadales bacterium | reverse complement strand
CAGAAATGCTGGTCATGGAGCCGGGTTGGGTTCTGCGCTGCAGTGGCGGGAAGGTTGGCAGTGCTGCTATGGCTGCATTGATATTGTCGATTTGATGGGTGTTGTCGGCGGGCTCGGATGCGGAGTTTGATGTCGAACAGGTGTTGGCTGCGTGCAGAAATGTGCTGTCTCGCCCGTACATATCGAAAATGGCGCGCTCACCCGTTTCAATCACAATGGCGTCTGGTCGGTTGTTTCCTGTCAGCGCCTGAATATTTTTGAGTGTGGTTTTTCCGCTGTGGATAAAAGAAAAGCTGTATTGATCAGCCAAAAGAGATTGCCAGCGCCCTGCTTCAGAAAAAGAATCGCCGATTACCAAAATATGCGGTTTTCCGGGTTGTCTTGGGCTGTTGATAACAGAGGTAATATTTTGTTGCGGTGCATTCCAGCCAAACCAACGTTCAGGGTAGCCGCTGATTCTCGTGAGATCGCCGCTGATAGGTTGTGACCAGAGCATGATGGATGCGCTGAGGCCAGTAACCAAACAAACGAGTGCGATGAAAATGGTGTTGTAAGTTTTCATGCTCAAAACTGGAAGTAGAGAAATTCGCTGACTTGGCCGATATTCAAAATACTGTAACCCAGAATGATCGCGGTCAGTAAAGCCAGTGCTGGACGCGGTTGCCATTGCCAGCGCGAAGTGTTGCTAACGGCATCAGAAGCTGGTTGGAAACGCGCCATAATTTCTTGGGTGTTGGGCGCCAGTAACACAATCAACCCAGAGATAGATACATAAGTCCAGCCGTCATCGGCGTGTTCCAGAATATGCACGATCATCGTATCGGCAGCTGCTGCTTGTAAGCCGAACATGGCGCGGATGATGACAGAGGCGTCGTGCAGCGATGTAGCGCGAAACAATACAAAAGCCACAATCACTCCCAGCATGGTGATGACCCAGCCGATTATGGCGCGCGCTGTGGTGCTCCAGGTTTTATCAGTGCGCGGAGGAAAAAATTCCCGGAACAAGTGATTGATAGCGAGGTAGGTACCATGGAGTCCGCCCCAGATAACAAAGTTCCAGCTGGCACCGTGCCACAGTCCGCCGAGCAGCATGGTGAGCATCAAATTGATATAGCGGCGCGATTTTCCCAAGCGATTGCCGCCGAGAGAAATGTAGAGGTAGTCGCGCAAAAATTGCGACAGCGTCATATGCCAGCGGCGCCAGAAATCAATGATGTTGGTCGATTTGTAAGGCGAGTTAAAGTTGAGTGGCAGCTTGATGCCGAATAAACGAGATAAGCCAATGGCCATATCGGAATAACCGGAAAAATCAAAATACAACTGTAAACAGTAGGCAATAGCACCTAGCCATGCCTCTTCTGTCGCCAGTATGCCGGGATGTTTGCTGACAGCAAATATCGGGCTGGCAAAGGTCGCCAAAGGATCGGCAATCACAATTTTTTTGAACATGCCTATAGCGAAGATGGTAATACCAACGGCAATGTTTTCTTGTTGAAGCTTATAGGTTTGTGGTTGTGCAAACTGCGGCATCATCTGTTTGTGATGCAAAATGGGGCCGGCGATCAAATGAGGAAAATAAGTAATAAACAATAAGTAATGTATAGGATTGCGCTCTTTCACGATGCCTTTGTGGCAGTCGGCCAAATAAGCAATTTGAGTGAACGTGAAGAAGGAAATGCCCAGCGGCAAAATAATGTTCGGGAAATCAAAAGTTTGCCCTGTGAGCGCAGACCAGTTGTCGAGAAAGAAGTTGGTGTATTTGTAATGAGCGAGAAGGCCCAGGTCAAAAATAAGTCCGATGATGAGCCAGGTTTTTGCTTGTGTTGGCTGTTGCGCTTCAAGTCGTTGGCAGATTTGTTTGCCAATTTGATAGTTGACGGTGATGGAGAGCAGCAGCAAGGGAACGTAATGAGTATCCCAGTAGCCGTAAAAAAACAGTGAGCTCAGGGCGAGCCACAGGGCTGCAGCTTCATGCCGGTAACGAGCGGTGAGAAAAAAACCGCCCAGCACAATAGGCAGAAACAGCCAGATGAATGCATAGGAGTTAAACAGCATGGTGCTTGTCGCATCCTGTGAGGTGAGGTTTTGTCATGGCAGAGCGGCCTGCCATTGTGATTGCAATTCTGTATCAAGCATTTTGGCTGCTAACTGAAAACCTTTGTCTCCCCAGTGAGTGTCATTGGGTAAATAGAAATCGACGGCATTTTGCTGTAACGCTTCGCGTATCGCGGGGAGCATATTGATGCTGTGTGGTGGTGTTTGGCTGTTCAGTAGCTGAGAGACAACGGGCGCTTTGTCGCGCAGTTGTGTGCTGGCTAGGTAGGGTTGATATGCAGTAGTTTTGTCGGGGATCACGAGCATGGCATAAGCAACGCCTGAGTTGACCAACTCATTCGCAATGCTGCGCATTGCACAACGGGAAGCATCGATCAGAGGTGCTGCAAAATCGGGGAGCAATAGTAAATCCGAGTTAACGACAAGCAGCTGATGGTTGCGCAGATTGCTGAATAAATGATGATGAGTGAGATCAAGTATGCTTGTCGCTTGTTTGCGCGGCTTGATTTTGAACCACAGCCATTGCTTTAAGTAAAATAATCCTTGTGAAATTTCTTTGGCAGATGTGGGGAAAGTTTTTCGGGTGTAAGTTGGGTAGGTGATGGGCGATGCGTTGCTACCGACAGCGTTGCTGGTAATGATTTCAGGTGGCATATTGCCGTCCGTTTCTTCTGTTTGGCACTTTTTGGCAAAGCTGCCCATAAACTGGGATTCAGGCCCAAACATGGCAAGCGCAAAGCGCTCTACGCTTTCCACTACGACTGCGTCAGGCTTTTCGCTGTGTACGCGCTGTAAAAATGCATGAATATTCGTATTTTGTGCATGCACAAAAGAAAAGCTGTATTTGTCGGTGAGAAATGCCTGCCAGTGGCCGATGGCAGAAAATGAATCGCCAACGACGAGGATGTGTTTTTTAGCGTGATCGCGAGAAGTATTGGTGATGTCGGGAATTCTCTGTTGCGGAGCATTCCAGCCGTACCAGCGCTCAGGATACGCACCAATGCGCGTTAAATCACCGTTAATGGGCTGCGCCCATAAAACGATACCGGCACAAATGCCAACCATCGCGCATACAACAAGAATCACAATGGTGTTGTAAGTTTTCATGCTCAAAACTGGAAGTAGAGAAATTCGCTGACTTGGCCGATGTTGACGATGCTCAGCGCCAAGGCAAGACTGGCAATCACGGCAAGCACAGGGCTTGGACGCCATTGCCAGCGTGTGTGACTTTCGATGGTGTCGGATGTCGGTTGAAAGCGATTCATGATTTCTTGAGTGTTCGGCGCGAACAGCGCAAATAGTGCAACCCAAATCACCATGTTCCAACCGTCTTCACTGTGGCTGACAATATCAGACAGCGGTGCCGGGCTGCCATGATTGAGTCCGGCCATGGCTTTTAGGATTACCAGTGCATCGTGTAACGAAGTGGCACGGAAAATTACCATCGTCAACACAATAGCCAACATGGTGAGCAACCAGCCTGTTGCGGAGCGGATCAAACT
>CAZZNL010000111.1:0-5890 GCA_964655625.1 uncultured Pseudomonadales bacterium | reverse complement strand
AACCGGGTGCGCACAGATCGCCGCCGCAATTTCTTCGCGGCGCGCTGAAACAGGCAGTTCGGGCGAAAAAGTAATACTGTGCTGGGTCACTGACCTGCCATCAGCCATGGCCAAACGGACATTTTCCCGCACCAGCCGTACTGTCGATACCTTTCGGTGGCAGTCCGGCAAATTTATCAGCTCGCGCCTGTTCGCGCTCGACAAGTATCAAATCTGCCGCCCGCTCCGCCACCGCAACGACCGGCGCATGCGTATTGCCCGAAATCAAATTCGGGAAAATTGACGCATCCACCACACGCAGCGCATGCAAACCGTGCACTCTCAATTCGTGATCCACCACCGCCATCGGATCGTCCGCCGCACCCATCTTACAAGTGCCAACGGGGTGATAAACACTACCGCCCTCTGCGCGTGCAAACTGCAAAATTTGCTCGTCTGTTTGCACATGCGCGCCAGGCATAATTTCCTGTGTGGCTATTTCTGCAAATGGTGCCGCCGCAAAAATTTTGCGCTGCCATTTAATGCCTTCAACAATACGTCGGCAATCGTCTTCATCGGTCAAATAGTTGTATTGGATTTTGGGCGCTACTTTGGGATCTGTGCTGCGAATATGCACATGGCCGCGCGATTTCGGGCGCAACACACACACTGTTGAATTCACACCAGGAATATCTGACGGCACCATATTGCCCTTGTCATCCATGCTTCCCGCGCCTGGTGTAAAGTGAATCTGGAAGTTCGGACGCGCATCGCCCTCACCGCGAAAGAAAGCACAGATATTGGCAGCAGGAAATGCCAGCACGCCTGTCTTGCCAAAAATGTATTTGAACAGACTCAAAATAATGCGTGGGAATTTGCCATCTTCGCTGATAGTCGGCGGATTTTTTACACCGTGCTGCACTTGTACGTGATAGTGGTCTTGCAAGTTTTCACCCACGCCGCGCAACTCGTGCTTTAACTCAACGCCATGGGCTTCCAATACTTCGCGTTGACCGACACCCGACATCTCCAACAGTGCCGGCGAGTTCAATGCACCCGCTGCCAAAATCACTTCGTGCATGGCTGCAGCTTCCTGCAACTGACCTTTGCTATCCAAATAATGCACGCCAATCGCGCGCGATTTATGAAACAGCACTTTGGTAGCGACAGCATGCGTAGCAATCACAAGATTTTTACGCTTTCTGACATCTTTGCCGAGAAATGCTGCTGCGGCACTCCAGCGGCAACCGGTGACATTCAGTTCGCCGCCTTTGCCGTGATAGCGATTGGCTTCACCCAATTCAAAGTTTTCCCCACGCCGCCAAAACGGCAGCAGTGTTTCATAGTCCCATCCCGTACAGCCCGGCAATTTGGCCCACTCGTCATAGTCCTCGCGCTGCCCACGGATGTAGACCATGCCATTGATGGAACTACAACCACCGAGCACACGGCCACGCGGCGCGTGAATCGGGCGGTTGTTACATCCCGGCTCCGGCTCGGTGTAATAAATATTCGTGTCTTTGGGATCGTGAATCAGCTTGATAAACCCGATCGGCATATGGATCAGCGGGTTGCTATCTTTGCCGCCCGCTTCAAGCAGCAACACGCGGATATTGCTATTGCGCGACAGACGGTTGGCCAGCACACAGCCCGCAGAACCGGCACCGACGATGATGTAATCAAACTGGTTATCAAGCATATTTTTTCTCTGCAACTATCAATGACACAGCCGGTGATTTAACCCCAGCCACCTTCGCTCAGCAATCGGCGCTTTGCTTACACCCGCAAGCGAAGACGTATATTCCCTAATGCCACAATACGGCACAGACCCTACACTGTAGTTGAAGCAACTTGAGCGGAGTTCCACCATGGGCATAGCCAACTACTTCGACAGTGACCCCAATTTCACCCACTCGCAAGAAGCTGAACTTATCCGGCTGACCAAAGCACTGCGCCAAGTCATCGACAACACCGTAAAATTGAATGCACCTTTGAGCACCTTGTCCCAACTGGCCGACACCGCTGAAGCCATGGCAGCCACCATGCAACCACACAGCAGTGTGCGCCCCATCGCTGCGCACAATAAACACTTTCGCCCTGATGATGTGAATTGGTCCGCGCCCTACAGCCCCGTGGTTGGGCGCTGCAATCCGTTATCACCGCCCATGCAAATGGTGTTGCGCGAAGACAAGGCCATCGGCACGGTGACGTTTGGCGACCCCTACGAAGGCCCACCTAACTGCGTACACGGCGGCATGGTCGCCCTGACCTGGGATCATGTGATGGCACTGGCCAATATGCTGATCAATGCGCGCGGCCCCACTGCGTGGCTGCATGTGGACTACAAAAAACCCACACCGCTTTACACGCCGCTGCGTTTTGAAGCGTGGGTCGACAAACTGGAAGGCAAGAAAATTTTTATCAAAGGCGCTTGCTACGCCAACGGCGAGATCGTCACCGAAGCCAGCGGGCTTTTTATCAACACCGTGATTAAAAACATCGGCGTCGAAGAAGAAATGATGCGACAAGAAGTGCTGCGCGGCAAAGCGGAAGACCCTGATGAACGACACCCGCTACATCCCTCTCGGTTCACTGCTGATTGATATCGAATGCGAGCTACGGCGCGCCGGGTTTTGGTGTGCCGAGCCGCCCTCTGCTGCCGCGCTGGCCAGCGTCGAACCGTTTTGTGTCGACACACTGGATTTTCACCAATGGCTGCAGTTTGTTTTTATCCCGCGCATGCGCGAGATGATCGAAACGCGCAGCCCTCTGCCGTCGGCCTGTAACATCAGCGCCATGGCCGAGGAAGCTTGGGCAAATCAGCCGCAAACCTATGCTGTCACTGCTGCGTTGCGAACTTTTGATACCGTAATCAATGGATAAGTTTCGGTAAGACAGCACAACGCACCGCCCAAAAACCGCTAGAATGCGCTCCCCGCGGGATCGACACCCGCCTCTGCCAGACGACTCACCATGCGCCTATCCGAAATCCGCCTGCCGCTCGACCACGCGCCCGAAGACCTGCGCCACGCGATCTGTCACAAACTCGATATTGCCGATCACCTGCTGCTGGGATTTTCCGTCTTCAAGCGCAGCTATGACGCGCGGCAAAAACACAATATTCAATTGATCTATATCGTCGATGTGCAGGTGCAAAATCGCGCGGCATTGTTAGAACGGTTTCAAGAGCATCCACATATCAAAGCCACACCTGATATGACTTACCGGCATGTCGCGCAAGCACCCGCGCAACTGCAACACAGACCGGTTGTTATCGGCATGGGACCCTGCGGTATTTTTGCCGGTTTAGTGCTCGCACAAATGGGTTTTCGCCCCATCATTCTTGAGCGCGGCAAAGCTGTGCGCGAACGCACGCAAGACACTTGGGGCTTGTGGCGGCGCAAAACCCTGAACCCCGAATCCAATGTGCAATTTGGCGAAGGTGGTGCCGGTACGTTTTCCGACGGCAAACTCTACAGTCAAATCAAAGATGCACAGTTTCTCGGCCGCAAGGTATTGGAAGAGTTTGTCAACGCTGGTGCGCCGGAAGAAATTCTTTACATCAATAAGCCACATATCGGCACCTTCAAACTGGTGTCGATGGTAGAGAATTTGCGCGCCACTATTGAGGCACTGGGCGGAGAAATCCGTTTCGGCCAACGCGTAACAGATATTGAAATAAAAGAGGGTGCCGTTTGCGGCGTGACACTAGCTAACGGCGACACGATTGCCAGCCAGCATGTTGTGCTTGCCATCGGCCACAGCGCGCGCGATACCTTTGAAATGCTGCATCAGCGCGCTGTGTATATGGAAGCCAAACCGTTTTCTATCGGTTTTCGTATCGAACACCCACAATCTCTGATCGACCAATCGCGCTTCGGAAAATTTGCCGGTCACCCACTGCTCGGTGCTGCCGATTACAAACTGGTGCACCACGCCAGCAATGGCCGCAGCGTGTACAGTTTTTGTATGTGTCCAGGCGGCACCGTGGTGGCGGCGGCGTCAGAACCCGAGCGCGTGGTCACCAACGGCATGAGCCAATATTCGCGCAATGAACGCAACGCCAATGCAGGCATTGTGGTGGATATTACACCGCAAGATTATCCCGCCGGCCCACTCGCCGGCATCGCTTTTCAGCGCTTTTGGGAATCGCGCGCATTCGAGCTGGGCGGCGGCGATTACTCTGCTCCCGCGCAGCGCGTTGGTGATTTTCTGGCGGAGAAACCGTCAACCGATAGCGGCAAGGTCAAACCGTCTTACCGCCCAGGCGTGCGCTGGACCGATCTCTCCACTGCACTGCCTGATTACGCCATCACTGCAATCCGTGAAGCGCTGCCCGCGTTTGAAAAAAATATTCGCGGCTTTGCGCTTGAAGATGCCGTGTTAACCGGCGTGGAAACACGCACTTCATCGCCAGTGCGCATCGCGCGCGACCCGCACACACTGCAAAGTTTGAATGTGAAAGGATTATTTCCCGCCGGTGAAGGCGCAGGTTATGCCGGCGGCATACTCTCTGCCGGTGTCGATGGTATTCGCGTAGCCGAAGCTGTGGCATTAAGCGTGGTTGAGCAGCTCGCCGCGCATTGAGTTCACCAGCGACTCGCGGATCACAATATCGGCGAACTGGCCGATCAAGGCCGTGTCGGTGGAGCTGAAATTCACCACGCGATTGTTTTCCGTGCGGCCTTGCAGCTGCCCGGGATTTTTCTTGGAAAAGCCGCTGACGAGAACGCGCTGCGTGGTACCCACCATCTGTCGTCCGATCAACTGCGCGTTATTGGCGATACGCTGCTGCAAAATAGCAAGGCGTTCTTTTTTGACAGACTCTGGCGTGGTGTCGGGCAAATTTGCAGCAGGTGTGCCAGGTCTGGCGCTGTAGACAAAACTGAAGGATGTATCAAAACCGATGTCATCGATCAGCTTCATGGTGCGCGCAAAATCATCCTCGGTTTCACCGGGAAAACCAACGATAAAATCGGAAGAAATACTGATATCCGGCCTGATCTGACGCAGGCGACGAATTTTGGATTTGTATTCAATCGCAGTATGGCCGCGCTTCATGGCCGCAAGAATACGATCGGAACCGTGTTGCACCGGCAAGTGCAAATGACTGACCAATTCTGGAATCTCTGCGTAGACATCAATCAGGCTGTCTGTAAATTCCAGCGGATGCGAGGTGGTATAGCGAATGCGATCTATACCGTCGATAGCCGCTACACACAGCAACATATCAGCGAAATCTGCGCTGCTGCCATCCGGCTTCTGCCCGCGCCACGCATTGACATTCTGGCCGAGCAAATTGACTTCGCGCACACCCTGCGCCGCTAAATGAGCGATCTCTACCAACACGTCCGTCAGGGGACGACTCACTTCTTCACCGCGTGTGTAAGGCACTACACAAAACGTGCAGTACTTATTACAACCCTCCATGATGGAAACGTAAGCAGAAACACCATCAGCTTCTGGCAACGGTAAGCGATCAAATTTTTCAATTTCAGGAAAACTGATATCGACAACGGTGGTTTTTTTCTCGACTTGCGTGCGGCGCTGATCGATCATTTCCGGCAGGCGATGCAAGGTCTGCGGCCCGAACACCAGATCAACAAACGGCGCACGACGCGCAATGCCTTCACCCTCTTGGCTGGCCACGCAGCCACCCACGCCGATAATCAGCTCCGGCCGCTCTTTTTTTAGGTGTTTCCAACGCCCGAGCTGGTGAAAAACTTTCTCCTGCGCCTTCTCGCGAATAGAGCAGGTGTTGAGCAGGATGACATCCGCCTGCGCCGGATCATCCGTCAGTTGCAGATCATGGCTGTCCGACAGCAACTGCCCCATACGACTGGAATCGTACTCGTTCATCTGGCAGCCATGGGTTTCGATATACAACTTGCTCATGCGGGCGGGTCTTTAG
>CAZZNL010000110.1:0-5900 GCA_964655625.1 uncultured Pseudomonadales bacterium | reverse complement strand
CACCTCGTAGCCATTGGTCAGACGAACACGGCAGACTTTCCGCAAAGCCGAGTTTGGCTTCTTCGGGGTTGTGGTGTACACGCGGGTACAAACGCCGCGACGCTGAGGACACTGCTGCAGGGCAGGAACGTCACTCTTGGCAGCCTTACGCTGTCTAGGCTGGCGCACCAACTGGTTGATTGTTGCCATTAAAAACACTCCACAATACAGCCCATTACAGGCTCAAACCCAACCCAATCAACCGCGCCCAAAGCATCATCGGCCGACCGAGCAGAAAAAGAGGCGGCATGATATAGAAGCCCCTCAACAGCGTCAAGGACACAAAACACTAACGGAACTGTCCTGGCAGCTTCATTCCACCACCGAAATTGCCCGGCAACTGTGCGGAAACACCTCTCATCATATTGGCCAACCCCTTGCCACCGCCCTTAAGCTTTTTCATCATCTTGGCCATCTGCTTATGTTGTTTGAGCAGGCGATTCAAATCCTGCAAGTCGGTTCCCGACCCCATGGTAATGCGCCGCTTGCGCGACCCGTTGAGAATATCCGGGTTGCGGCGCTCAGCTGGCGTCATCGAATTAATCACTGCCTCCATGCGTCTGAACTGCTTGGTGGTCTCCTCCTGCTGGGCAATCTGCGCCATCTGCCCCATACCCGGCAGCTTGTCCAACAAACCCGCCATACCGCCCATATTGCGCATTTGCTGCAGCTGATCGCGCAAATCTTCCAGATCGAAACGCTGGCCTTTTTGCACCTTGAGCGCCAGCTTCTCTGCTTTTTTATGATCGATCTTCTGTTGCGCTTCCTCAATGAGAGAAAGCACATCACCCATACCCAAGATGCGTGAGGCAATACGATCCGGATGAAACGGCTCCAGTGCATCTGTCTTTTCACCCACCCCAATGAACTTGATGGGCTTGCCTGTGACCTGCCGAACTGACAGCGCCGCCCCACCGCGCGCATCGCCATCCATCTTGGTCAGCACGACACCCGTAAGCGGCAATGCCTCATTAAACGCCTGCGCAGTATTCACCGCGTCTTGACCGATCATTGCATCGATGACAAACAATGTTTCAACCGGATTCAATCTGGTATGTAGCGCACGAATTTCGTCCATCAGTTCATTGTCGACATGCAAACGCCCTGCTGTATCGACGATCAACACGTCTGCCAACTGTTTCTTGGCCGCCTCTACCGCAGCTGCGGCAATTTCCACAGGTCGCGATGATTCCCCTGCAAAAAAACGCACCCCCACTTCACCAGCCAAAGTCTCTAACTGCTTGATGGCAGCAGGGCGATAGACATCCACGCTCACCACCATTACATTTTTCTTCAAACGCGTTTTTAAGTGCTTGGCCAACTTGGCAACACTGGTTGTTTTCCCTGCACCCTGCAAACCAGCCATCAAGACAACAGCTGGTGGCTTGACCGCTAAGTTAAGCGCTTCATTGGCCTCACCCATGACAGCAATCAATTCTTCCTGAACAATTTTCACAAACTGCTGGCCTGGACTGAGACTGCGACTGACCTCTTGCCCTATAGCACGTTTTCTAACTGCCTCAACAAAATCTTTAGCCACGGACAATGCAACATCTGCTTCCAACAGTGCTTTGCGCACTTCGCGCAGCGCCTCTTGGATATTGTCATCGGTTAAACGCGCTTTACCGCTGATATTTCGTAAAGTGCCCGACAGGCGATCGGTTAAGCTTTCAAACATGGCTTTTCTCTCATACAAAAACTAAATTCAGACAGATATTTTTTCTATCGCTTCTGGACAGTCTTTTTTCTCGTAGCGCCAACGATGATGCGACCACATCCAGCATTCTGGCTGTTGCCGAATGTGCGCCTCAACTGCACTCATATACAACTGCGAAATATCACCATCACCCTCATAGGGCGGATCCGCCAAATGCTCTATCCGGCAGCGATACCTTCCCCTTTGTACTTTCTCTGTTGCCACATAGAACAACGGATAATTTGTCATTTTGGCAATCCGCTCTGGACCTATGACAACAGGCGTATCCACCCCCATAAATGTAGTCCAATATTTGCTATCACGCCGCCTTGGATTTTGATCACCCAATATCCCGAAAGCCCGGATTTCACGCCGCAGCCGCAATATAATTTTTGCCGCCTTGTCTGCTGGAATCATGTTGGAGCGAAACCGCGTCCGCATCGCCATAAAAAATTGATCCGCCGCTTCATTGTGCAATGGTCGATACAAGGCATCCAAAGCATAGGGTGACGCAATAGCAACAGCAGCTAACATCCACTCCCAATTTCCCTGATGCGCAGACAGCAAAATTACTGACTGACCTGTATCCATGCGCCTGATTACTTCATCCAAACCTTCAATATCGAATCGACGCGCCAATTCCTCATGCTTCATCCGAGACAACATGATGACTTCAACAATGACATCCGCCAAGTAACTATAGAACTGATGCGCCAACTGCCGCCGCTCCGCTACATTTTTTTCAGGAAAAGCAATAGCAAGATTTTTAGCAATGGTTTTGTGCCGATAACGTGCAATATGCTCCAGCACAAAAGCCAACACATTGGATAAAAAATACAAGCAGCCAATCGGCAAATGAGCAAGCGCTCTAACAACACAAATCAACAACATAAAATAAAAGAAATTCAGTCAAAAATTGATTTGGTACGCTGCCAAATCCTTTTACTGGTGGCACCGGCTTCTCTACCCACCGAACGTATGGCACCAGAAAGCCCTTCTTCCTTCGCTTCAGCTCGCTCACTACTTTGATTGCGCACTTCTCTGCGTGTAGGCACCGGACGCGCAACCTCACCAAACCCTTGACCAATAGCCTCCAGCTGCACCTGTCCTGCAACATCCTGAGCAATACGAGCAATTATTTCAGCGGCAGCAACACCTGAATTGGCCGCTCCCTGAGCAGGAACACTGATGGCTTTCATGGAAAAATCTTTGGAGCGCGCGGCATGTATTTTGCTGCGCGCCTGCACTTTTATGTCGGAAACGTTAATAGATCCAACATAAAACAAACGCCACATTGATTTATTACTCGCAGCAGCATTCAAACGATCTTTGGTGGCATTGGCTGCTGCGTCCAGCAGTGCCTGACGCAGATCCACGAGATTAGCGCCGCCAGCGTCCGCATCATAAAACACCGTCACCCCGCTAATATCGATACTGCTGATAGAAATCAGTTGTGGCAGGAGAGACAAAAAATTCATGCCTGCAACATCAGACTTACCATACAGAATAGACACCTTCTTGGCACAAAAAAGCCTCAAGTCTGCCCACACATACCGTGCATCATTCTCCAGACAAACATCATGCAATACCAACTGACGATGTCGAAATTCGACCGACACGCTCTGCACACTCACTTCGTGGCCCGTGTAATCAGATCCATGCAAGACAACCATGTCCGCAACATACGTACGCAGCGCAGCATGCACAGCCAACCAGCTCAATACCAGCAACAACATCAATGCGCAGAAAATGGAAATTATTTTTTTCACCACATATTCCTGCTGTTAAACCCGCGCCACAAACAGCACGTTATCCTGTTGCACCGACAACACTTTGACTGACTGACCGACCGGCATGTCTTCGGCTGCAGCCACATTCCAGAAGCTGTCATCCAAACGCACGCGACCGCGACCATTTTCTATCGCATCCGTTAACACCGCGATACGCCCTATGCACTGCGCATCTCGCCGGTTTAATAAAGGCTCTTTTGCAGCGTCTTGGCGGCGACTCTGATACCGCCACCAACCCACAGCACTCACGATACTAGCTATCGAAAACACGACCAACTGCGCTTGCCACGCTAGCGCTGGAAAAAAGAACACCGTCAAACTGGTAGCACCTGCAGCCATGCCCGCCCACAATAGATAACCGCCAGCACCTCCCATCTCTACAATCATCAGCAACAGACAGAGAGCAATCCAAAACTCGTAACTAAAAATATGGAAGTCCATACTTTTACGAGCCCGTGGTCACTGTGTTTACCGATAATGCTGCTTTTTGTGCGTTTGCCGCATTAAACAACTCAGCAACACCACCCACTGCACCAATCACCTGTGAGGCCTCTAGGGGCATCAGCACCACCTTGCTATTGCCCGCAGACGCTACGCTACCCAAAGCTTCTATATATTTCTGCGCCACAAAGTAGTTGATCGCCTGGATATCACCTTTGGCAATGGCTTGCGACACCATATGTGTCGCCTTGGCCTCTGCTTCAGCAGCTCTCTCACGCGCTTCTGCTTGCAAGAATGCCGCTTGACGATCACCTTCCGCCTTCAAAATCTGTGCTTGTTTGAGACCATCAGCTTCCAGAATCTCTGCTTGCTTACGCCCTTCGGCTTCCAGTACCAAGGCGCGCTTCTCACGCTCCGCCTTCATCTGATTAGCCATGGCATCAACCAGATCGCGCGGGGGCGTAATATCTTTGATTTCGATCCGCGTGACCTTGAGACCCCAGGGATTTGTAGCCAGATCAACAATGCGCAGCAGACGCTCATTGATCTCATCACGCTTGGACAGCATTTCATCCAGTTCCAGCGAGCCCAGTACTGTACGAATATTCGTCATGGTCAGATTGCGCACTGCGTGCTGTAAGTCATGCACCTCGTAGGATGCCTGCGCCGCATTTATCACTTGGTAGAAGCAGATAGCATCAATTTTAACCATCGCATTATCAGCACTGATAACCTCTTGAGGCGGAATATCCAGCACCTGCTCCATCATACTGACCTGCTGGCCGATACGATCAATAAAAGGAATGATGAAATTGAGGCCTGGCGCCAATGAATGGGTGTAGCGCCCAAAGCGTTCAACCGTCCACTCATAGCCCTGCGGGACAAACCGAACGCCCAACTTGACCACATACAAGGCAAAAGCCCCCAGCAACCACGGCACCAAGTAAGCAAAAGACATCGCAATCTCCCTGTAGAATCGCCATCAAATCATCGGAAGGATACTACCAGCTTCCCTGTGTATTTTCCGCAACACCCCCCCTCACAGAGCAAACCAACCTCAATTCACAGGGTGTTCCATCACACCGCCATCTGGCATACAATGCGCGCCCTTCGGTGTCTCATGGCATCGACACCCCCTATAGCGATGGCATAAGGCCAGATTCAGAGAGCAAGAACATGGTAACAATTCGTCTGTCACGCGGCGGCTCTAAAAAGCGCCCTTTCTACCACCTGACAGTAACCGATTCACGCAATGCGCGTGACGGCAGCTTTATCGAGCATGTTGGCTTTTTTAATCCCGTTGCTCGCGGCCAAGAAGAGCGTGTACGCGTAGATCGCGAGCGCGTGGCCTTCTGGGTTAGCAAAGGCGCCCAATTGTCTGAGCGCGTTTCTAGCCTGCTGAAAGAAAAAGCAGCCTGATTCCCGCTGGGGAACATGCAGCCACTGCGTGTCCACACAGGCAGGTAGCAAGACAGTCGTAGGCCGCATCACTTCGGCCTACGGCATAAAAGGCTGGGTCAAGGTACATTCTTACACCGATCCGCCAGAAGGTATTTTTCAGTTTGACACTTGGCTATTGGGAAATGCAGCTACTGCATCCGCTGGTGTCTCTGTAAAAATTGACAGTTACAAGCAGCACGGTAAAGGCTTTGTCGCTTGTATGAAGGACTATAACGACCGAACTGCAGCCGAGGCCATCTGCCAACGCGACATTCTGGTCGACAGGGGTGAGCTGCCAGTCTTGCCCGAAGGAGAGTACTACTGGCAGCAGCTAATCGGTTTACGCGTGATTAGCTGCTATGGTGAACCTGCTTCACCGCAGCTGCTGGGGGTTATCAGCAGCCTTATGGAAACGGGCGCGAACGATATTTTGGTCGTCTCACCCTGCTCCGACAGTATTGACCAGCGCGAGCGACTTCTGCCCTATGTGGAGA
>CAZZNL010000109.1:0-6005 GCA_964655625.1 uncultured Pseudomonadales bacterium | reverse complement strand
GAGAGGATGACGGTGCTGTACCCAATGTCCAGCTGCCTTCTTCAGTGTTGCCATGTTGCTGCCAGTGACAAGCGCCAAGGAACAGACACAGCCCTAAACAGACGGTGTGTTGCAACCAATGTGGCATCGGTGTGCGTGTGTAGCAGGTATTGTTTATGTTCATACTCGATTAGCCTAACAGAAATTGCCGCATATAAAGGATGAAAGCCTGTGAAATGACTGTGAAATGTGACGTGGATGACAGTAGTGAACGCTGTTGTTATGGGCGCAGCTCGGTACAATGGCCAACGGATTGTTCTGGAGCTCAAGCCGGAACCTCGCCACGGCGGTGTGGTCGTACCGACATTGTCTGGAGAAGAAAGATGCAGAAAGTGTGCTCGTGGAGAGCTGTGATTGTCGCGAGTTTGTGCTGGTTGCTGCTGCAGCCGTTGCAAGCTCAGGTTGTGGAAGCGCCGGTTGCGGGTATTGATGCGGTTGCGACGGATAACGCCAGCCCCGATTTTTTGCCGGTTGAGCAGGCTTATCAGTTGGTGGCCAGTATTTCAGGGCACAGCGTGCAACTGGATTGGACAATTGCTCCCGGATACTTCCTGTATCGCGAGCGTATGCAAGTGGTGGTGCAGGATGAGCGGGCGGCAGCGCTGCCTGCTGTGGTGGAGTTGAGCCAGGGCAAAAGCAAATACGACGAGCTGTTTGAACGAGAAACCGAAATCTATTACCAGCAAGCGCACATTCGTGTGACTTTACCGGAAGCGCAGCGCGCGCCCTTCGTGCTGACGTTGGAGTCCCAAGGCTGCGCGGATGCCGGTTTGTGTTACCCGCCGCAGAAGCACACTTTTAGCGTGAATCCGGTTGCCGGAACCGTAGAACAGCAAGAAGCAGCACCCGCGCCGATGACACAAACGGCAAACCCTGTTTCCTCTGATACGCAGCCTGTGTCTTCTGCATCGTTGGGCGTGGTGACTGTGCTGCTGATGGCTTTGCTGGGCGGCATGATTCTCAATCTGATGCCCTGCGTATTCCCCGTGTTGTCGTTGAAGGTGTTTGCCATGGCGGCGCAGCGCGAACGCGACGACGAAGCGCACTGGCACAGCTGGATTTACGCAGCGGGCGTTGTCACCACGTTTGTGTTGGTGGCGGGCGTGATGCTGCTGTTGCGAGCCGGTGGTGAAGCGGTGGGCTGGGGCTTCCAGTTGCAAGAACCGCTGTTTATCAGCACCTTGGTTTATTTGTTCTTTGTGCTGGGTCTGTCTTTTTCTGGGGTGATCCACATCGGTGGCAGTTTGATGGGCATCGGTCAGCAGTGGGTGGCTGGCAGCCCCGCGCGCGCGGCTTTTTTCACCGGTGTGCTGGCGGTGGTAGTGGCAAGCCCTTGCTCCGTGCCGTTTATGGGCGTGGCGCTGGGCTATGCCGTTTGGCAGTCTGCGCCGATGGCGCTGCTGATCTTTGCGGTCTTGGGTTTAGGCATGGCTTTGCCTTTCATTTTGCTGGCGTATTGGCCGCGCATGTTGCGACGCTTGCCTGCGCCAGGTGCCTGGATGGAGCGCTTGCGCCAATTTTTGGCGTTCCCGCTGTACGCCACTGGGGTGTGGTTGTTGTGGGTGCTGGGTCAACAGGGCGGTGAGCTGGCGATGGTGGCAGTGCTCGGCGGTTTGATTCTGTTGGTGTTGGCAGGATGGCTGTGGCGAGATGCCTCCGCACGCTTGTGGGAGAAAGCACTGGCGGTATTGGTGCTGGCGACAGCGCTGGTGGTACCGCACTTTTTGGTGGCCGAAGTGTGTAAGCTGCCGCAGCAATCCGCTTTTACAACGGGTGATGCTGAGTCATACAGCGCAAAGCATCTCGCCGAGTTGCGTGCCAGTGGCAAGCCCGTGTTGATCAACATGACGGCCTCTTGGTGTTTGACCTGCTTGGTCAACGAGAAAATGGCACTGAGCCGCGAGAGCGTGCAGCGGCGTCTACATGAGAAAGGCATTACTTACTTGGTAGGCGACTGGACCAATCGCGATCCTGAAATCACCGCCTTTCTGCAACAATTTTCGCGCAGCGGTGTGCCTTTGTATGTGTACTATCCCGCAGGATCGGACGGCCAAGCTGTGGTGCTGCCGCAAGTGTTGACAGAAAATATTGTGTTGGATGTGCTGCGTTGATTCAGTGGTTAAGGGTATTGCGGCTAGTAAGAATATTGCAGTTAGTAAGAGTATTGCAGTTAGCAAGAGTATTGCTGCTGGGCTTGTTGTCTCTTTCTGTGTGGGCTGCGCCACCTAATATTATTATTTTCGTATTGGATGATGTTGGGCAGCAGGATATCGGTACTTTTGGTAATCCTGTTGTGCGCACGCCTAACATGGATCAGTTGGCACGCGAAGGCATGCGTTTTGATAACGCGTTTCTCTCCACCAGTTCTTGTTCGCCCAGTCGTGCCAGTTTGTTGACGGGTTTATATCCATCGGCAACGGGTGCGCCCAATTTAGATGATCCTGTGCCCGCAACGATCACCAGTTTGCCGCAACTGTTGCATCGGGCCGGTTATTACACCGCGAGTGTGGGTAAGTGGCATCTTGGTGAACCATTCAAAGCACATTTTGATCGCGTTGTGGAGCCGCATGAGGAAAGCGGCTCTGCAGATTGGCTGCCGGAGCTTGCACGGCGGCCACACGATAAACCTTTTTTCTTTTGGTTGGCGAGCAAAGATGCACACGAGCCATATTTTTGGAATCCGCCGTTGTTGCGTCAGGACCCCAAACAAGTTTTGGTACCAGAGGGTGTTGACGACAATAAATATACGCGCGATATGATCGCTAGTTATTACGATGAAATTGCCAGAGCTGATGGCCACATCGGACAAGTATTGGCTGCATTGCGAGGTGAAGGTGTGCTGGATAACACCTTGGTGATGGTGTTGTCTGATAACGGTTCACAGGTGAGTGGCGCTAAAACAACTTTGTACGATAGTGGTTTGAAAACGCCTTTGATTATGAGGTTTCCACAGCGTATTGCTATGGGTGTTAGCAATGTGCAGTTAGTGAGTGCTGTGGATGTCATGCCAACGGTTTTGGCGCTGGCTGGAGTGCCATTGCTTGCAAGTGCACCAGGTGTTTCATTGTGGCCGACGTTGCAAAATCCATCGCAACCAGTGCGTGATTACATTTATGCCGAGCAAAACAGGCATGGCCAACCACATTTTGAACGGGCTGTGCGCACCCGGTCGTATTTATTCAAACGCAATTATCTGCATAGCAGATTATGCGATCCTTCGTGGGATGCAGTTTGGGATCCGGATTCGCCGAAGGATCAGCGCCACGAAGAGTTTTATGATTTATTACACGATCCGCAGGCGAAACATAACAGCCTGGATGATCCGCGCTATCAGTCTCAACGTGCGGAGGCACACACAATTTTGGCGCGTATTTTTCATGAGACTCGGCAGCAGTCACCTCAGGCTTTGGTGTTGGAGCATTGCCCGCAACGTCCATGGCATGAACGTATACGCTGGCAAATGCCTATGCCGGAGGAGGGTTGAGAGTTAGTGTGAATGCCTCGGCATCTCAAAGCTGTTATGCACGATGCGGATATTCATGCACTCGGCAATGTGATGAGCAATTTTTCTGGCTTTGTCGGCATAAGGGCCAGAAAAATTTTCGTCGATAGTGGCGGTAAAAAAATCTAGCCAGCGCTGGAAGTCGGCATTTGTCAGCGGGCGTTTGCTGTGTAAGGCGCGGTGAATGTTCATGGTGTGGCGTTGGTAATCCTCTTCACCCAGGAGCAGCTTTTCCCAGTAGGCGCGGATGTGGCCAAAATGTTCGCGGATGTCGATGTTGGCAACGTCCAGAAAAATGGGCGCAAGCACGGGGTCTTTAAGCATCTTGCCGTAAAACAATTCGACAAACAGAGCGATATTTTCTTTGCTGTCGAGATCCATCAGCGGTGTTGCGGTAGTCATGGCTGTTTATTTCGCGGGCTGTTGGTAGGGGTGTTTCCAGATGACTTTCGGTGCGGGCAGTGTTTGGCAGTCTTCCGCGAAGTGCAGCGCATTTTTTTGCCAAGCGGCAATGAAGGCATCTTCGTAGGCGTAGTCAAAAGGATCGCCCAGGTTTTGTTCGGCTTCGCAGCCATCTGCCAATGGATGATCAGTGTAGTAGCGCACAACTTTTTCCAGCGCAGCTGCCACAGAAATTTGATCGCGATAGCCTAATTGCGTTTTGATTTTGCTGATGTCGAGCACGCAGTGATGTCGATAGAGCAGTTGCGGTGGTGTAGCGCGAAAGCCGGTGGGTAGTGCTGAAAAAGGGATGTCGACAGTGTTAAAGCGATGCTGCAAAAGTTCGCCGAGTAGCTCCACCCACTGCTGATTGAACAGCAGTTGTTCATCGCAGATATTGTAGACCTGCCCGGCTGCAGCGCCGGGTTGTTCGAGGGCAAGCATCAAGGCATGAGCAATGTTTTCTGCAAAGCCGCGTGCGACCAAGGTGAGGCCATTGGCGGGCAGAATCAGGGTGTGGCGTTTGTCGCGGGCGCGGCGGATGAGGCCCCATTCCGCAGGGCAGATATTGTTGGTGCCGTACACCAGAGGGTAGCGAAAATGCGTGACATTAAAATGGCCTTGTTGGTGGAAGGCCATCACGTCGTTTTCTGTTTTGCGCACGGCCCATGAAAATACGTCACTGGTCTCGGCGCTGGCTAACGGATGGTCTTCGGTCAGAAACAGTGGGGTAGGTTGTGTGGTTTCCCAGGGGTTGGGTGATGTCATTTCACCCCAGCCGCGATAGACAGGTGCTGCGCCACCCACAGAGATCAGCCTATCGGTGACGCCGATCAACTGCTGTGCAACATAGCGCAGGCGCCCGTAAGTGGCGATCACGGCATCAAAACGTTGTCCAGCCAACGCGGCACTCAGGCCGTCTTTGGCATAAGGGTCGGCTTGTATGCGTTTCACGGTGTCTGGCAGGCTGGAGCGGTGTAGGCCGCGGTGCAGTATGGCGACCTCGCACTGGCGCGCCAGCAGCTGTTGCACGATAGGTGTGCCGGTGACACCGGCGCCGCCAATAACCAAGACTCTCATGGTGTACTCCTGAAAATTGAAACCACAGCTGTGGCGATTATTGTAATGCGCCAGTCTTGTGAGTGTTTTACCATGCCTTGACGTTCACGAGTTTGAACACGCATGGCTGATGCCAATCCACAAACACCTGTCAAGGTAAAGAAGCGCAATTTCTTTGAGCAGTTTTATCGGCTCTGCGGACCTTATTGGTATTGCGCGCACAAGTGGCGCGTGCGCAGCATGACGTTGGCGCTGGGTTTGTTGACGCTGGCGCAAGTAGGGCTGGCTGTGTGGACGAGTTATTGGAACCGCGAGTTGTTTGATGCGCTGGAACAGCGCTCGCTGTCACAATTTTTATTGCAGCTGGGCACTTTTGTATTGATTTTTGTGTTGACGATGGCGGTGACAGCCGTGCATTTGCATGTCAAGCGCTGGTTGCAGCTCGATTGGCGCGACTGGATCAGCACGGAGTTGCTGGACCACTGGATGTGTAAAGGCCAGCACTACCGTTTGCAGTTCATGCAGGGTGAGCACGACAATCCCGATGGACGCATCTCAGAAGATATTCGTATTGTCACGGAAACAACCATCGCTCTCGGGCATACGCTATTTTTTTCGATATTGGTGTTGTTCAGCTTTGTCGATATTTTGCTGGCGGTGTCCGGTTCTGCTGTTTTACCTGGCACACAAATTGATGTCAGTGGTTACATGGTGTGGATGGCGTTTCTCTATGCTGGTATTGGGGCGGGTTTGGGTTTGGCGTTGGGACGGCCTTTGGTGCGCACTACCAATACGTTGCAAACCGCAGAAGCTGATTTTCGTTTTGACTTGGCGCGCGCGCGTGAAAATTCTGAATCGATTGCCTTGATGAAAGGTGAGCCGGTTGAACGCAGTTTGGCGGCACGTTTATTTTCCAATATACGCGAGCAGTGGAATCGACAAACCATGGCCTACACATGGATTG
>CAZZNL010000108.1:5153-6081 GCA_964655625.1 uncultured Pseudomonadales bacterium | reverse complement strand
CTCCAGATCGTGCTGTACACGATTTGCAGCCACTTCCATGCTTTCAATCATGACTGCACGGCTATGGCGCGTATTGCTGAGACCGGCAGCCAGCACTTGCCCCAGTGGAGAGGAGTCGTGCACCGTTTTAATTTTGTTGCCATCCAGCTGCCCCTGCTGCAACCAGTTCCAGATTTCCGTCAACAATGCCGCAGGAATGATTTTCTGTGCGTTCAAGGTCCAATACCGCTCTGCTGCAATGGCAACCACGATCACTGAAGCCAGCAGCAACGGCCCCATCATCCAGCCACCTGCCAATACTATTTC
The DNA here is from genome assembly GCA_964655625.1 of uncultured Pseudomonadales bacterium. Classification (GTDB taxonomy): domain Bacteria; phylum Pseudomonadota; class Gammaproteobacteria; order Pseudomonadales; family UBA7239; genus UBA7239. The sequence goes on along the minus strand of CAZZNL010000108.1, from coordinate 5,775 downwards.
GTACACGAAAATCCCCTCGGACTATCTTGTAAAACTGCGCAACTTTACCACATTGACAGACGCTCAATCAGTGCCCAACTTATCCCACAAACACTGCTTGGCCTTTTTACGCAAAATATCTAAATACGCCTCATGCCCAGCCAGTTCATCCGTTGATGCACGAAGAATAGACAAACGATCAGCCAGCGCCGGCTCCACACGCCGCATACCACTACTGCGCTGACCACCCAAGGCTTGACCTGCATCACCTGAGCCACTGTCCAACAAGCTGACCTGTCCGCCGGTCATGGCCAGATACACATCGGCCAAAATCTCTGCATCCAGCAAAGCGCCGTGCAACTCACGGTGCGAGTTATCCACACTGTAGCGTTTGCACAGTGCATCCAATTTATTGCTCTGACCGGGATGCAGCTCTTTAGCCAGCACCAGGGTATCAGTGATACGGCAACGCGATTCCAAAGAAAAATCACTGCCGTAGACGCGGCTCAACTCATGATTGAGGAAGCCGACATCGAACCCCGCGTTATGAATAATCAGCTCGGCACCATCGACAAATTTCAGAAAAGCTTCTGCAATTTGATGGAACAATGGCTTGTCGGCCAGAAACTCCGTGGTGATGCCG
>CAZZNL010000108.1:0-5143 GCA_964655625.1 uncultured Pseudomonadales bacterium | reverse complement strand
AACAGCTAGCGCACCCTCTTCACTGTCGCGCTCAGGATTAATGTATTGATGAAAATGACGACCCGTGATTTTGCGACCTATCACCTCGACACAACCAATTTCTATAATCCGGTTGCCTTGCGCCACAGCCAAGCCGGTCGTTTCCGTATCCAATACAATCTGTCTTGCCGCCATTGCGTTTACCTTCAAGACGCTAACAAAGTGTCTATTGCCAAATTGGCCAACACATCACAACGTTCATTTTCTACATGACCACTGTGCCCTTTCACCCAGTGCCACACAATCACATGCCGCATTGCAGCACTATCAAGCCGCTGCCATAAATCCTGGTTTTTGACCGGTTTCTTATCGCTGGTACGCCAACCATTTTTCTTCCAATTCTCCATCCACGCCGTCACACCCTGACGAACATACTGCGAGTCCGTCGTCAAAGACACATCACAGGGCTCTTTTAAACTTTCCAGCGCGGCGATGGCGGCCATTAGCTCCATGCGATTATTGGTGGTCTGCGCCTCAGCACCTTTGATTTCTCGCTCATGTTCACCGTAACGCAAAACAGCTCCCCAACCACCTGGACCAGGATTTCCACGGCATGCACCATCAGTAAATATGGCAATTTTTTTCATCACAATGTCGATGCAATAACACAATTAATGTAAACGTTTCTGCCGAGGTCGTATCACCGGCACGGCCGGCTGCGGCGCTAAAGCGCCCAGCGGATTGCGCAATCGAAGTTTTTCCAGAGAAGGCGAAATCGGCCTCACACCAGCCACTGTTTTTCGTGCCAAGACAAAATACACACTGCCGAATGGCAATTGCGCTCCCCATGCCAATCGTGCAAACCACTGCATTTTACGGTGTGCGCTCTCGCCCAATTGTGGCGGCAAGTATGCTGTATGTCGCGCCTTGATGATTTCAAAGTCCAATAACTTTAGCCAATCCTGTAAGCGACTCAAGCCAATAAAATGATGACTGGCAACCGGATCATTGTCGTACCAACGCTGCCGCACCATGTGTTGCAAGCCCAGTGCACTCCAGCGTTGAAACCCGAAAATCAGCACATAACCATAAGGCATCAATACGCGCGCAGTTTCACGCAATAGCTGGTGTGGGTCTTCGCTGTAATCCAGGCTGTGATGCAAAACAGCGACATCCACGCTCTCACTTTCTATCGGCAACGCATGCATACGACAGCACGCAGCAACATGAGCAGATGATGCCGCAGGCCCCAAACTAAATTGATGATGGATAGGACTGGCTGCAGACAACGGCAACGAGGGGCAAACCCCCAAGGACATCAAGTGATAACCAAACAATCCGGGCAGATTATGATCGAGCAACTTCTTTTCATCGCGCCAGATATTTTGTCCCACGCGACTGGCAAACCAGGTTTGCAGCGCTTCCAGCCTCTCGGCTAGCGGCAGCAACTGCTCATCCGTTTCCACACTCGACATAGCCATCAGGCTGTTTTACTCAACTTGGCCTTGAGCACTTCCACCACAATCGGCAGTAACGACACGGCAATCACACCGAGAATGACCAATTCAAAATTCTTTTTCACGATTTCCATTTCGCCAAAAAAAACACCCGCTCCCACGCAGATAGGCACCCACAGCAACGAACCAATGCAACTGAACGTCAAGTAGCGCAGATACGGCATTTTTCCAACACCTGCCACAAACGGCGCAAAGGTGCGCACGATAGGAACAAAGCGTGCAATGATCACAGCGCGCGAACCGTATTTGTTGTAAAACTGCTCAGTGCGATCCAGGTGCTTGCGATTAAAGAACAAGGAATTTTCAAACCGGAATACGCGCGGCCCTATGGTTCTTCCCGCCCAGTAATTGACGTTATCACCACAGAAAGCAGCCAACATAATGATGCCACCACACAACCATGGATCTAGCTTACCGGTCGATGCTGCCAAGGCACCCACAGCAAACAACAGTGAATCACCGGGCAGAAACGGCGTTACCACCAAACCGGTTTCTGCAAACACAATCAGGAACAAAATGCCATAAACCCAGATGCCGTACAGCTCGACCATCGCGGCCAAGTGATCATTGATATGAAGAATAAAATCGATGGGATTCATGACGTAACAACCTTCCTGTATTTACTGGTTTTAATTGGTCCGCCCGAGACGATTTGAACGTCCGACCTGCCCCTTAGGAGGGGGCCGCTCTATCCAGCTGAGCTACGGGCGGCTAAACGTTGGCATTCTAGCGGGTCACTGCGGCAGCGTCCTGACATTACGAAATGGCAACGCCAACAATACACAGGCAGCACACCATAACAGCAATTCATGGTTCGCCAATAACGAGCTGATCAGCAATGGAATTTGTTCCTTGAGGGATGGATGCATGGTGATGAAGTCTTCACCTCCCATCATTGCCCCCACCTCGCCCCACAAACAGGCCAATGCAGACACACTCAATAAAAGGCGAGCGTGTCGATTCCAGAATTGGCAGCCGGTGTATACCCAATGACCATTGGCAATCGTCGTCTGTGCAATGCCGCAACAGGGCACCAGGCACAAACCCAAAGCAACGACCAAGGGCAAACCATACTGCGGCAGAGGAATATCAATGTAGCGACCAGATGTTGAAAACATCACTGCAAACAATAGCGCCGCAAAACCATACCAACCAAAACCGCTGCGCACCCAACGCACACAGACTGGCAATGCCTGTCCTAACGCCAGCGCCCGCATCCACAGTAGCGCGCCGCAGGCAAACAACAGAGAAAACATGGCGAGCACATAGGCCCACAACTGCGCGAACGGCTGCGCCAATTTTTGCAGCAGCCATTTGTACCAAAACGCCACACTGCTATCCGTCAACCAATGCTGGTCTGCCATAAAAAACAAAACGTGTTGCGACAACCATGTAATCGATGCTGGCGCCACGGCCAAACGCAAACTTTTGTATACCGCCCAAACCAATGCCGCTGCAAATAGCTGGCTCCAAATACTTAATAATATGACGGATCGAAAATTATGCTGCGGTGACAACAACAGCAACGCCACAACAATCCCCAGCAGCAAGGAAATACCAGCCCGTGCAGCGGCGTGATCCAAAGGCACCACTGCACCAACCAGAGGAAACTTTTCTTGGCGCGCTTCATCAATCAATCCCCAACGTGCGCCGACCGTGCCCTCTAACTGCGCTTTCCACGCCTGGTCATACGCTTCCACTACGTTGTAATCAAAACCGTGTTCTGCTGCCAAATGCGGCAAGGCACGCACAAAAGCGGCGGCTGTTAATAAATTGGCATGCGCCGGACCGCGACTGCGCCCTTCGGTCGGCCAACCGGTTTCACCCACCAAAATAGACTTACCGGGAAAGCGCTGCTTGATGCGCTCAATGATGGCCAACATATGCTGTTGTGCATCATGAACAGACACAGGCTCATCTTCCCAGTAAGGCAGAATGTGAATAGTGATGAAATCGACATGATCGGCCAGCTGTGGATTTTTCAACCAGAACGCCCAGACATCTGCATAGGAAACCGGCTGTTGAATAGCGCTGCGAACCTTGTCGATATTGGCGATCAGTTCGTCTGGCTTTAAGTCGCGACGCAACAACACCTCATTGCCGACGATGACACGTTTGACGGCTTGTGGATAACGATTTGCCGTATCAATCAACACGCCAATTTCTTTGTCGTTATCCGCTTTGTCTCTGCTCAACCAAGCACTGTGCGTCAGTGTAAAACCGTGCTTCGCCGCCAACGCAGGCACAACTTCCATGCCACCTTGCGCGGTGTAAGTGCGCACCCCTTCAAAGATGCCTTTCAAACGCAGCAAATCTTCTTCCACCTGCTCTGGTGTTGGAAAAATTTCTTTCAGCGGCGACTGACCTTCTCGAAACGGCGCAAAAGACGCGCTTTTCAGTGGGCCATTCCATGCCACGTCCAACGACCGTGGATAAATAACCGCAGCCCAAACCGCCAAGGCAATAACGATACCAACCAGCAGAGCGGGCAGATTTTTCAAAGACAATGTATTCATGAAATATGATCTATTAACCGGGAAGTGCATCAATGTTTTTGCGCAGCAAATCCAGTGCTTCCGCAATGTTATGGACATCTTCGGGCTCACCGCGCTCCTGCCAGAGCAAACCCATTCCAGTAGCACTGCATTCTAGCAATGCCCAAGCTCCAGAATATTTTTCACGAAAAGAATCCAACCACTGGCGCGCCAAATCCGGCGACTTACCAGAAACATCAAAAATTTCACCCGCTGGATTCATCCACACCGCCCAAACAGTTAATGGCGGCTCCTGCAAAGGCCAGGGAAAGTAGTACATAAACCCAGATTCCGGCAGCTGCCGGTGCGAATAACCACTGTTGCGCAGTGTCCAGAACCGCACCGCAAGCCCTGCCCGTGCTGCGGCCTGCCGCAGCGCTTGCAATTGGCGATCGCGCCGAGATGGTTGCAGTCGCATAACCTGCGCAACAATAAACAGCGATACAAAAATGAGAATGATCCAGCGAAACATCAGCCAATCCTGTTTATATTCATTCTTCTTATATGCATTCTTCTATGCTTGGATAGCTTGTAAAAATTGGCGAAGCGTTACTGCATCAAATGGCCAGAGCAACTGCTGTTGCGAGGGAGAATGCAGCAACACCGGAATCAGCAGCGCATAACGATCCAGCAATGCATCCTCCTCAGCAATATCAACCAACTCGACTTGCCAGCCCTGCTCTACCCACGGCAGCAATAACTGTTCTGCCACTTCGCACAAATGGCATCCCAGAGTGCCGTAGAGGAGCAATTCGCGCACGTCACTCACAAATACATCAGACAATAAAAACCCACATTGCGTAACACACTTGAGGTGCTCACAGAAAATCGAGCACGGTAATCGCCACACCCACCAATACTAAAACCAGCACGGCCGCGATAATCGCCCCTTTGGGCAGCCCCGTACTGCTCGCCGCATCCGTTTGCGCTGTTTGACTTGCGTTCACGGCTTTGTAGAAAGAAGTCGTGCCTGCTGCACGCTTTTTCTCACGCTCTGGCGCAGGTGTTGCTACTGGCGTGGGTTTACTTGACGCCGTTGCTGCCGGTTGCGTTGGCACAGCCATCGGTGTGATTGCTGAACGCACGGTAGTTTTATCAGCTTCACCACCAGGC
>CAZZNL010000107.1:5226-6155 GCA_964655625.1 uncultured Pseudomonadales bacterium | reverse complement strand
GCGCATTGTCGGCTTTGTCATCAATAAATTTCGCGGCGATGTCTCTCTATTGCAACCGGGAATTGATTGGCTAGAGCAGCGCACTGGCAAACCCGTACTGGCGGTGATGCCCTATTTGCATGGCATGCATCTGGAAGCAGAAGATGCCATTGCCGAACAACAACAAAGCACCGAACAAAAAAGCACCGAGCAACAAAGTAATCGTTTGCGTATTGTTGTGCCTGTCACGCCGCGCATCAGCAATCACACCGACTTCGACGCGCTGCGTTTGCACCCGCAAGTGGATTTAACTTTCGTGTGGGCCAACGAGGCAAAACCTGCGGCCGATCTAGTGATTCTGCCAGGCAGTAAAAGCGTGCGCGCCGATCTCACGTTTTTGCGCGCACAAGGCTGGGATACCTACTTGCAAAAACATTTGCGCTACGGCGGAAAAGTGCTAGGCATCTGCGGCGGCTTTCAAATGCTGGGCCAACGCATCGCCGATCCACACGCTTTAGAAGGCGAGGCCGGCACTGCATCAGGATTCGGCTGGCTGGATTTTGATACGGTGCTAGAACCGGAAAAACAACTGCTGCGCGTCAGTGGCGTGCTGCGTGCAACGGGGGCGCGTGTCAGCGGCTACGAAATTCACTGCGGCGTCAGCAAGGGCAATGCACTACAACAACCTGCGCTCGATTTGGGTGACCATGTCGATGGCGCTGTATCCAGCGACGGCGCTATTTTTGGCAGTTATGTGCACGGTATTTTCGATGAAGCTGAATCACTGCACAGTCTGCTGACATGGGCAGGGCTCACTCAAATCGAACACTTTGATTACCGCGCAAGACAGGAAGCGGATCTTGAACGCTTGGCAGATGCAGTAGAGCAACATTTCCATCCGGAATGGCTGCGAGAGTGGATCCACACAGCCAGTTGATCAACACACTTTG
>CAZZNL010000107.1:0-5216 GCA_964655625.1 uncultured Pseudomonadales bacterium | reverse complement strand
GCCGGGTCAGACACCATTTGGGCGATACGGTATTTCCACGCCTCAATATCTGTTTGATCGGATTCCAGCAACATAAAACCCACGAGAAAATCATTTTCTCGACCGACTTTTGCCACCCATTTCACTTCGCCGCTGAGATGGTAATGGGTGGGCTCTCCGACAAACTCCACACACAACTGCAAAATACCGCCCGGCGCTACCGGCTTATCCATCACAATCTGCAAGCCATTGGCCGACAAATCCACTGTCTTGGACACCACAACATTCGGCCGACGCCATTCACCTGACGGCGACGAATACGTCTCGACAAACACTGCCAACTCCTGACAGACGCGCAATTCCGAGCGCTGACACACTGTATTCACTTCATTTGTCATCGCTAACTCCCTGTTAATCCTTGCGCAAGGTTTGAATCACCTTGGCCAATGAATTTTCAAATTGATCGCCCTGCTGAACGATCCGCGCTTTGTTATCCAGCAACAACTTGATCAGCTCATCACGCTTCGGTTCTAGCAATTTTTTGCCATCGCGCCCGACAAAAATCAATTTATCGGAGGCATTGATGACTGCCGCCAACTTACAGCGCTGACGTTCACCATTGATTTCAATATCCACCCATGCACCAATGCCCAGCGTGCGCACAGATTGCTGCACGGCTTCCCATTCATCCAAACGCGCCTGCTTTTCTGCCTGCAGTTGCCGCTCACGTTCAGCAGCCTCGGCCAAACGCTGGCGCTCAGCCGCTTCGGCCGCCTCCTGTGCCGCACGTTCACGCGAAAACCGCTCCGCTTCTGCAGCGGCCAAGCGCGCTGCCTCTGCTTTTTTTGCCGCCTCTTCTGCCGCTTTGCGCGCTGCTATTTCCGCCTGTCGCGCCTGCTCCTCGGCTTGCTGTCTCGCCGCCTCTTCGGCCCTGGCTTGTGCTTGCAGTTTTTCCTGCGCGATACGCTCTGCTTCGCGCCGCGCTTTTTCTTCAGCCTGTCGTCTGCGTTCTTTTTCCGCACGCTCGCGCTCAGCAGCTTCCGCCAACAACAAACTCTGACGCTGATACAGCTGCAATAAATTGACGATCGTATCGCGAAACATCTGGGAGAAATTGCTGTCTGCATCCAACAAACGCACGTGGCGTGCCGTCAGTAAGTAAGCAAACTCTTCCAAGGTTTTTTCCAGACACTTTGCACCGAGCACATTGACAAACAACATCTGCTCGCCGCCATTGATTTTCATCACCAAGCGACAGCGCAATTTTTCACCATCATCGCGCTGATAGATCAGCCATTGGCCTTCAGGAATCTGTTTCACCTGCTCTAACAGAGCAGCACTGATACTGGTTTGTACGCCAGAACTTTCCTGCAAGTCCGACAGCGGCTGCGCTGGGCGCAATTCCACTTTTTCCCCCAGCAAGATTTGCATGTGCAGTTTTTCAATCTGCTCAGCCCACGACTCCATTTCGCTGGCATCAGTGATGCTGACCAACTGCTTCACCAACAGAGGGATGACTTTGGGGATACTCTGGTACACCTGCTGCATGTCCATGCCGCCCTCAGTGCCAAGCATGGAATCCACCAACATTTCCGCAGCGTGCACAATTTGCTTCCACTCGTCGCTGCCATGCCCTTTGCTGAGAAAAATCACTTTCATCGAGTGACGTAACGGGCCTTTGAGCAGAGCTTCCACCACTTCCGGCATCGGCGCGCGCCGCAACAGAGTGCTCACCTGTTCGCGCACCGTGCGCTCCGCCTCTTCGCCCGCCATAGCACCTTGTGCCGTTTGACGTATGCGCTCTACAAGCGTATCCGCACGCTGAAAGTCCTTGGCCAGCTGTGCCACCAACTCGTCCAGCCACTGTTGAAACGGCGCAGTGGCAGGATCGGCTTGACGCAGGCGCATCAGCATATCGCTCAAACGTTGACGGTATTTCTCTCCGGGCTTACCCAGCTCTGGGCTCCAATAGCGCCCGGCATCCCACAACTGATCGAGCAACCGAAACAGCGGATGCTGCAAATCGCGCAACACGCCAGGTTCACGCAGCAATACGCTCGCAACAATCGGGCGCAGTGCAAGAAAGGCATCCAGTAGTACAGGCTCCAAATCGGTCTGCGATTGTCCTTGCTCAAATACCTGATCGCAGAAATACAGCAGATTGGCATCGGCCTGCGCCAGCACCAAGGGTCCCGGGCGATACACCGCCTGCTCCAGCGATTCTCCCGCCGCCATATCGACATTCTGCAAACCGGTCAGCCGCGACAGCAGCACCGCGCGAGCGCGCTCATCGACCGCCCCCGTTTCCGAGGCTGAAAAGCGTCCATTGGCAAGCGCTTCTTCTAATAAGGCATCTACAAACATCAGACCACAAACATCATGCAACTAATAATTAACAGGAAAGACACGGTTACAGGAAAGACACGGCAAAATTTCTACGCGGCCAGCATAACACCGCCTGCCCCGTTGCTGCCGATGTTATGCTGACCCAATCGACGACTTTTTACCTATCCAGCATCGCCAAGACAACCATGAATCCCGCAGACTGCATCCTGATTGACGGTTCCTCCTACCTCTATCGCGCCTTTCACGCCCTGCCACCGCTGACTACCAGCAAAGGGCAACCCACCGGCGCGATTAAAGGCGTGGTCAATATGCTGCGCAGCCTGCGCAAACAGTACCCGCACAGCGCCATGGCTGTGGTGTTTGACCCCAAGGGCGACACTTTTCGCAACGCCATGTATGCCGACTACAAAGCCAATCGACCACCGATGCCAGACGACTTGCGCGCGCAGATTCAACCCTTGCACGCCATCATTCGCGCCATGGGTTTGCCACTGCTGATTGTCGATGGGGTTGAAGCCGACGATGTGATTGGCACGCTGGCCATGCAGGCGCGCAGTCAGCAACAGGAAGTGCTGATTTCCACCGGCGACAAAGACATGGCACAGCTGGTCGGCCCGCATGTCACACTCGTCAACACCATGACCAACACCGTACTCGATCGCGATGGAGTGATTGAAAAGTTTGGCATTGCACCGGAACAAATTGTCGATTACCTGGCGCTTATGGGCGACAAAGTAGACAACATCCCCGGTGTAGAAAAATGCGGCCCTAAAACCGCAGTGAAATGGCTACAGGAATACGGCTCGCTAGAAAACCTCTGTGCCAACGCTGAAAAAATCAGCGGCAAAATCGGCGATAACTTGCGCAGCGCGCTGACATTTCTGCCGCTCTCGCAACAATTGGCCACGATCAAAACCGATGTTGTCCTGCCAATGAATTGGCAAGACTTGCAACCAACAGCAGCCGATCGAGATGCGCTGCTCGCCCTGTTTACAGAACTGGAATTCAAAAGCTGGATCGACGAAGTCAGCAACGGTGGCAATGTCATCGCCGACATCACGACACCCGCCCCCACTGTGCACTATGAAACGATCACCGAGAGCGCACAGCTGCAAGTCTGGATAAAGAAATTACAAGCGGCGCCGCATTTTGCCTTTGATACCGAAACCGATTCCCTCGATTACATGCAAGCCAATTTGGTGGGGCTCTCTTTCGCTATTGCTGCTGGTGAGGCGGCTTATGTGCCTGTGGGTCACGATTATCTCGGTGCACCAGCGCAACTGTCTCGCACCGAGGTATTACAAGCTTTGCAACCGCTGCTGGAAAGTGAAGCGCACCCCAAAATCATGCAAAACGGCAAGTTCGATATGAATGTATTGGCGCGCGCCGGTATCACGCTGCGCGGTGTAGCGTATGACACAATGCTGGAATCTTATGTCATCGATTCTGTCGCCACACGACACAATATGGACGATCTCGCACAAACGTATCTCCACTATCAAACTACCACGTTTGAAGAGCTCGCTGGCAAGGGTGCCAATCAATTGACCTTCAACCAAATCGACATAGAAAAAGCTGCTTTCTATGCTGCAGAAGATGCGGACATCACTTTGCGTCTGCATGAAGCATTGTGGCCAAAACTGGAAACGGACAACGCATTGCACAAAGTATTTTCTGAAATTGAAGCACCGCTGATTACCGTGCTGTCACGCATGGAACGCCATGGCGTATTCATTGATACACGACTATTGCATCAACAAAGCGTCGAGCTGGGCGAACGCATGCAGGCATTGATACAAACAGCCTATGAGCTCGCCGGACAAGAATTCAATCTCGGTTCTCCCAAACAGCTGGGAGAAATTCTTTACACCAAACTGCAATTGCCAGCCTTGAAAAAAACACCGACAGGACAGCCCTCCACGGCTGAACCCGTGCTGGCAGAATTGGCGTTGGATTACCCGCTGCCAAAAGTCATTATGGAATACCGCGGCCTGAGCAAATTGAAATCCACTTACACAGATAAATTGCCACAAATGGTAGACCCCACCACAGGGCGTGTGCACACCTCCTACCATCAAGCCGTTGCTTCAACAGGTCGCTTGTCCTCCAGTGAACCCAATCTGCAAAACATTCCCATCCGCACTGAAGAAGGCCGTCGCGTGCGCCAAGCATTTGTCGCCGCCAGCGGTTACAAAATATTGGCAGCGGATTACTCGCAAATTGAATTGCGCATCATGGCGCATCTCTCCGGTGATGCCGGTTTGTGCGATGCATTTGCCAAAGGCCTGGACATCCACCGCGCCACCGCCGCCGAAGTATTCGGTGTAGCACTGCCGCAAGTGACAACAGAGCAGCGCCGCAGCGCCAAGGCCATCAACTTCGGTTTGATCTACGGTATGTCGGCATTTGGCCTGGCCAAACAATTGCAACTCGGGCGCAATCAGGCACAGGAATACATCGACTTGTATTTCTCGCGCTACCCCGGCGTCTTGCGCTACATGGAAGACACACGCCAACACGCCGCAGAAAAAGGTTATGTCGAAACCCTGTTCGGTCGCCGCTTGTATCTGCCCGACATCCACTCGAAAAACGGCAGCCTGCGCCAAGCTGCCGAACGCGTGGCCATCAATGCGCCCATGCAAGGCACCGCTGCCGACATCATCAAACGCGCAATGATCGCCGTTGATGCCTGGCTGCAAACCAGCGACATTGATGCACGCATGATCATGCAAGTGCACGACGAACTGGTGTTTGAAGTACGCGAAAGCGATGCCGAATTACTGCGCGACAAAGTGTGTGTGCTGATGTCCTCCGCTGCTGCACTGCGTGTACCGCTGCTAGTGGACACTGGCATCGGCAATAACTGGGATGAGGCGCATTGATGATGAAGC
>CAZZNL010000106.1:2438-6170 GCA_964655625.1 uncultured Pseudomonadales bacterium | reverse complement strand
GTATAGAGGCACGCATTCGCACTGTACCGGCCGTGTCTACCACCTGCGAAGCCACTGCGCCCACCGTGCCAGCCGAAGGCGCTGTTTACTGCACAGAAGAAGATTTACGCCACTGCTGCGGTTTAGCTTTGGGTAGCCCGACACGTTTCGGCAATATGGCTGCTGCCATGAAATATTTTCTCGACGGCACCGCCAATCTTTGGGCGTCAGGCGCATTGGTCAACAAACCTGCCGTGGTGTTTACTTCAACCTCCAGCATGCACGGCGGGCAGGAAAGCACACTGTTAAGCATGATGCTGCCGCTGCTGCATCAAGGCATGGTGATTGCCGGCATTCCATACACCGAAGAGGCACTGCACCACACACAAACAGGTGGCACACCTTACGGCGCGTCGCATCTCGCTAACAAAGCCAATCCGAATTTGAGTGACGATGAAATAGCACTGTGTCAGGCGCTGGGAAAACGCTTGGCCACGTTAGCTCTGGCACTGCAAAAAACATGATAACTCTGCAGAATAAAGCGCGAATAGCGTGGCAACTGACTTTGGCACTCTACGTCACACTGCTATTATTTTTAGTGTTGGATCACACTTGGCTGCGACCACAATTTTATCTGCCCGTGCTGTTAATACAGACCTTGCCTCTGCTACTGGTTTTTCCCGGACTGCTAAAACAGCAAGCGCGCAGCGGCATCTGGTTGTGTTTCATGATTCTGTTTCATTTTTTAGCCGCTGTTGGCCATGCAGGCACAGCCGCGCATAACAGTTTCTACATTGTGATGACGATAATTATCCTCACACTGTTTACTACATCCCTACTCTTTGTTCGCTGGCAAAAAGCTTTATGAAAACTTTTTTTCGCTTATTGTTTGTTTACCCTTGGCGCGCACTGGACAACCTGCGGCGCACCCTGGCCAATCTCTTGATGTTGCTGGTAGTGATGATTGCCTTGTCTGCCCTGTTCAGCGATGGCAGCAAAGTCACCTTAGCCAAAGATACTATTCTGTTTCTGCAACCTGGCAATGCGATTGTCGAACAACGCACTTACGACAGCTCGCTGGGTGATCTGTTGCAACACGACAGCAACACACCCGTCGAGAGTGTTTTACATGAAATGACATCCGCTATTCGCTGGGCGCAACACGATGCCAACATCAAAGGTCTGGTGATCAAAGTTGACGATCTCGCCAGCAGTGATCTCAGTAAATTAGACAGCTTGGCACAAGCCATCAATGCCTTCAAAAGTAGCGGCAAACCGGTCATTGCTATTGGCGACAACTATTCACAGGCGCAATACTTTTTGGCGAGCACGGCCGACAAAATCTATTTGAACCCGATGGGCAGCGTACAGCTCTACGGCTTTGGCGCTTATCAGAGTTACATGAAAGAGTTACTGGACAGCCTATTGATCAACGTGCACATTTTTCGCGCCGGTCAGTTCAAATCGTTTGTCGAGCCTTTTGTACGCAATGATATGTCAGCAGAAGCGCGTGAAAACCTTACACAATGGATGAACGAGCAGTGGTCTTACTACAGCAGCGCCATTGAAAAAACGTCGCAAGCTGACGCCAGGCAGCATCGATCAATTTATCAACCAGCAAGATCAACTACTGGCACAGCACCAAAATCATGCAGCACAACTGGCAATAAAGTTTGGCTTGATTGATGCACTCGCCACGCGCAACGAAACTGAAAAAGCTGTTAATGCCATGGTGGGTAGCGACACACCCAATACCATCGATGCCAGTGAGTACTATCAACATGTGATGACTAACAAGGAAGCGGGAAAACTGTTTGACAGCACGCCGCGCATTGCGGTGATCCAAGCCAGCGGCCAAATCACAGAAGGTGAACAACCATCAGGCATTGTCGGCTCTGAAACACTGGTATCGCTGATTCGCAGTGCACGCGATAACGAAAACACTGCCGCCATTGTGTTGCGCATCGACAGCCCTGGCGGCAGCGCCTTTGCGTCCGAACTGATCCGCGAAGAACTGGCTGCCGCGCAAGCCGAAGGCAAACCGGTTGTCGCTTCGATGGGCGGCGTTGCAGCTTCCGGCGGCTACTGGATTGCCGCAAGCACCAATGAAATTTGGGCAACACCCACCACTATCACCGGCTCTATTGGCGTGTTTGGCATGATCCCCACCCTGGAAGAATCGCTCAAGAAAATTGGCGTCTACAGTGACGGCTATAGCACCACCCAACTGGCGGATGCCGCACAACCGGATCGCCCCATGAACCCACTGGCAGCGCGCGTATTGCAACAGGGTGTTGATTTCACTTACCGCGAATTTTTGCGTTTGGTTGCCGATGGGCGCAAACGCTCCCCGGAAGCGATCGATAAAATTGCCCAAGGTCGCGTGTGGACAGGCACGCATGCACAGCAGTTGGGCTTAGTCGATCATCTGGGCGATTTGGATGACGCCATCGCCGCTGCTGCCGGCTTGGCAAACGTGAAAAACTACGAGCCAGATTTCCTGGAACCGGAACTCAGCCCATGGGAATCGCTGTTGCAAACCTTTTCTTCAGAAGCACGGTTCCCGCAAGCACTATTGCCGCACGAGTGGACACAATGGGTGCAATGGCTGAAGGCACTTCCGGTATTGCACACCTTGGAAAACCTGCCGCGTTTCAACGACCCCAATCACATTTATGTGCACTGCTGGGAGTGCAAAGCAGCGTCATTGCGTTAATAGTTTTGACACAAAAAACATTAACGCGTGGGCAGGGCAATATGCGAAAACAACGCTTCACGCTCCTGCTGAGAAATGGGTTCGCAAGCCTGCTCCACTAAAGCCCTGTTGAGATGCGGCGCGAAACGCTGCATAAAATCGTACATGTAACCGCGAATAAACGTGCCGCGTCGAATACCAATACGGGTGACGCTCGCCTCAAATAAATGACTGGCATCCAAGGCCACCAAATCACTGTCAGTCTCTGGTTCATACGCCATCTGCGCCACAATGCCTACGCCCAACCCTAAACGCACATAGGTTTTGATGACATCGGCATCGGTAGCAGTGAACACCACTTTAGGATCGAGATTTTGTCGGATAAAAGCGTCATCCAGCTTCGATCGTCCGGTAAAACCAAACACATAAGTTACTACCGGAAAACGCGCCACAGCCTCCAAAGTCAGCACAGATTCCTGGCACAACGGGTGATTGCGCGGCACCAACACACAACGATTCCAGCGATAACACGGCAACATGATCAGATCGGCAAACTGCTCCATCGCTTCGGTAGCAATGGCGATATCCACTGAGCCCTCGCTGGCCATCTGCGCAATCTGCATCGGTGAACCCTGATGCAAATGCATATCCACACCAGGATAATCATGCATAAATGTTGCCACGATTTTTGGCAAGGCATAACGCGCTTGGGTGTGGGTTGTTGCAATATTGAAACTGCCTTTCTCGGGGTCACAGTATTCTTCCGCAACCTTTCGAATACTGTCGACGCGGCGCAAAATATCGCCCGCCCCTTGCAAAATGGCAGCACCCGCATCGGTGATATGCGTCAGGTGTTTGCCATTGCGCGCAAAAATTTCCACGCCCAATTCATCTTCCAGAAGACGAATCTGTTTACTGACACCCGGCTGCGAGGTATACAGACTTTGGGCGGCGGATGAAATATTGAGATCGTGCCGTGCCACTTCCCAGATATATCGCAACTGCTGCAGTTTCATTGCCCGTTTCCCTGCTCAATTAACGCGCTTCATTGGCGACAC
>CAZZNL010000106.1:0-2428 GCA_964655625.1 uncultured Pseudomonadales bacterium | reverse complement strand
GTGCGGCACATGGCCGGTGGGTACATGCTGTGACGCAGATTCACAATGCCCCTGCTGATCATCAAAAAACACATCGGCACCGTACGCTTTAAGAAATTCACCTTTATCCAAACCACCGAGAAACAGTGATTCATCAATGCGAATTTGCCAAGCGCGCAACGTGCGAATCACCCGCTCATGCGCCGGTGCTGAACGTGCTGTCACCAAGGCGGTGCGTATAGGGCAATCGCCTCCAAATTCCCCCTGCAAAGTTTGTAGCGCCTGCAGAAAGGGTTTGAATGGCCCTCCACTTAGCGGCTCGTGCGCAGCCGCTTGTTCACTGGCTGCAAACGCCGCCAAACCGCTGGCCTTGTAGATGCGTTCTGCTTCATCGGAAAACAGTACGGCATCGCCATCAAATGCAAAACGAATTTCCCGGTTATCGCGCTGCACACTGGATGAAGGCAGCAAGGTCGCAGCGGCCAAACTATTTTCCAGCGCGAGGCGCACATCTTCCGCTTCCGTGGATAAAAACAAATGGCAACCAAAAGCACTGGCGTAAGGATAAGGCGAGTGCCCACCACAAAATGCTGCGCGCACAATAGGCAGACGGTAATGCTGTATGGAATTGAAAATACGCAAACCGGTATCTGCGGTATTGCGCGACAACAAAATCACTTCAACCCGTGGTTCTCCACCCAATAATTCATTGATCGCCAATAATTTTTTTACCAGCGGAAACGCATCACCAGGCTGTAATGGATTATCTTCATTGGCAATCTGATGCGCCGCGTAGGCATCCAGCCCTTCGCGCTCGTAAATAGCGTGGCTGGCATCCAGATCAAACAGCGCCCGCGACGAAATGGCGATGACCAGTTTATTGCCGAAACGGTTTGACACGCTGCGTTACTCCCACAAAACTCTATACACTCACCTGTTTGCTCGTCAGTCTAGCAGCAAGCCGCTATCATGGAAGCCTGCCAAGGATTACCTCTCACCATGAAAACCCGTGCTCTTATCGACACTCAAGCTCTTGCACACAATCTTGCCGTAGTAAAACAACTCGCGCCGGGTTTACCCGTGTTGGCGGTGGTCAAAGCCGATGCCTACGGCCACGGTGCAGTTCCATTGCTACCGATGATTACGGCAAACAGTGATGCCTTGGCGGTTGCGCGACTGGAAGAAGCTCAGACCCTGCGCACAGCAGGATTTACTGGGCGCTTGTTGCTGTTGTGTGGTGTCAGCAATTTACAAGAACTGGATGCGGCAGTGGCGCTGCAGCTCGATATCGCTGTGCATGATCCTGTGCATTTGTCTTTATTGGTGCGCTACTCGTATCCCGCAGCACAGCCCACGACACTGTGGCTCAAAATGGATAGCGGCATGCATCGCCTAGGCATCACACCCGAAGCCTATGCCAGTGCTGCACAACAATTGCGCGCGCTGCCGTGGTGCAGGGCCATTATCGGCATGACACATTTTGCATCGGCGGATGAAACCCCTCTCGCACTGACACAACAACAGATTGACTGCTACCAATATCACACAGCCACACTCGCGCTGGACGATCACAGCCTCGCCAACTCAGCGGGCTTGATTGCCTGGCCAGCGGCACGACGCGGTTGGCTGCGACCTGGCTTGATGATGTACGGCATCAATCCACTCCCTGCCATGCCCCTCCATCTGAAACCCGTGATGCAACTGGAAGCACAAGTCATCGCCACGCGCACGTTACAGGCTGGTGAATGCACCGGTTACAACCAACGCTGGCAAGCACAACGCGAATCGCGCATTGCATTAATCGCTGCCGGTTACGCCGATGGCTACCCCATTACCGCCCTGAATCGCAGCAATGCGGCCGTGAGTGGTGTGCGTGTTCCTGTGGTGGGTCGTGTGTCCATGGATACTTTGGCCGTCGATTGCACTGACTTGCCGACCGTTCCTACCGTGGGCAGCTGGGTGGAACTGTGGGGCAACACCATCAGCGTGAGCGAGGTGGCAGAAGCCGCTGGCAGCATCGCCTACGAATTACTGACCAGTGTTTCGGCGCGCGTGCCTCGCCTCTACAACCAACCTTGCGAAGACTGACGCACGGTACAGCGAATACCACCCGGCGCCTCAATCAAACCTGCACACTGATTGCAGTGCGTGCAACCGTTCACATAATTGGCGTCTGCTTGCGCATTTTTTACAAAATCCGGATCGAACAGCAAACCTCTGCCCAGCTGGATAAAATCGAAACCTGCGCGCATCACACGCGCAATGCTGTCATTGCTAGATACACCACCGACGTAACACACACTGCCCTTTTTCATTCTTTCACGCATGCGTAGCGCATTCTCTAGCAAATACGTTTCGCGATAAGGATAGTGACGAAACAGTTTCGGGCCGATCATTTTCAAACCCACTTTCATCAGCGAATTTTTTTCATGTTCAACCAATCCTGGCT
>CAZZNL010000105.1:0-6186 GCA_964655625.1 uncultured Pseudomonadales bacterium | reverse complement strand
TGCGCAGTATTGTGGCGTGAGTGATGCCATTGGTGTCGCCAATGGCACTGATGCCATTGAGTTGGCATTGCGTGCAGCGGGTGTGACGGTAGGCGATGAGGTGATGACCGTAGCCAATGCCGGCTTTTATTCCAGCACAGCGATTCGCGCCATCGGCGCTGTGCCGGTGTATGTCGATATTCTGGAAAAAAATCTTCTGCTGGATCCGGCATCGGCAGCGGCAGCCATTACGCCGAAAACCAAGGCCATAATCGTGACGCATTTGTTTGGGCAGTTGGCAGAGATGGCACCGCTGTGTGCCTTGGCGAAGCAACACGGTTTGGTGTTGATAGAAGATTGTGCGCAGGCGCACGGCGCCACGGCAGAAGGAAAACGCGCTGGCAGTTTTGGCGATATCGCGGCATTCAGTTTTTTCCCCACCAAAAACCTGGGTGCACTGGGTGATGGCGGCGCGGTAGTTACCTCCAACAGTGCTTACGCCGCGCGCGTGCGCAGTTTGCGCCAGTATGGCTGGACGACCAAGTACACCGTGGCAGACAGCGGTGCGCGCAATAGCAGACTGGATGAACTGCAGGCGGCGCTGTTGTCGGTAAAGCTGCCTTTGCTGGATGGATGGAATGAAAAAAGAAGACAAATCGCTTATCGCTATGCGGGAAAAATTAAACACGCCGCAGTGCAAGTGCCGTCCATTGCAGGGGTCGATCATGTCGGCCATTTGTATGTGATTCGCTGTGCGCAGCGCGATGCGTTGAAACAGTATTTACAGACGCAGGGCGTGGCCAGTGATATTCACTATCCCATCCTGGATACACAGCAGCCTGTCACAGGTTCAGGTGCGCGCAGTGTCGCTTTGCCGGTGAGTGAAAAACTGTGCGGTGAAATTCTCACGCTGCCCTGCTATCCCGAGTTGACCATGGAAGAAGTCGATACCGTAGCGGATTGCATCAATCGCTGGGCAGTCTGATGTACTCATTAATTATTCCGGTTTACAAAAACGAAGAGTCGCTGCCAGATTTGTTGGCTGTGCTGACCGATATGCACGAACAGCTGAATGGCAAGCTGGAAGTGGTCATCGTGGTGGACGGCAGCCCTGATAATTCGTACCACATTTTGCGACAGCAGTTGCCGGCTATGCCGTTTGCTTCACAGTTGTTACTGCACTCGCGCAATTTTGGTTCTTTTGCCGCCATTCGTGCTGGCATGCAAGTGGCGAATGGCGACAGTTTTGCAGTGATGGCCGCTGACTTACAAGAGCCACCCGAATTGGCGTTGGAGTTTTTTCGCATTATTGAGGCAGACGAAGCGGATGTTGTGGTTGGTACGCGCGATGCGCGCAACGATCCATGGCGCAGCCGTTGGTCTTCGGAAATATTCTGGTGGGTTTATCGCAAGTTCATCATCAAAGACATTCCGCCCGGTGGCGTGGATATGTTTGGCTGCAACCGGCAATTTCGCAATGAATTATTGTCGTTGGATGAATCGCACAGTTCGCTGATTGGCTTGCTGTTCTGGTTGGGTTTTCGCCGCAAAACGGTTGCGTACCAACGCCGCGAGCGTCAACACGGCGTCAGTGCGTGGACACTGAAGAAAAAAATCAATTATTTGTTGGACAGTGTTTTCTCGTTTTCTGATCTGCCGCTGAAGTTGCTGATTTCTTTCGGCAGTATCGGTGTGCTGTTCTCTGTGTTTTTTGGCTTGGTGGTGATGGTGCTAAAAGGCACGGGATGGGTAGAAGTGCCTGGCTATGCTGCAACCATCCTCACGGTGCTGTTTTTTGGTGCGCTCAACACGGCGGGCATCGGTTTGCTCGGTGCTTATGTCTGGCGCGCCTATGCCAATACGCAGAGCAGGCCGTTGTCGGTGGTGATGCGTGCAGAGTCTTTTGCCGGCAAGAAAAGTAGTGCGGCTGATCAAATAACCAATCATTGAGGAACAGGTCGTGGATTATTTTGTGCATGCCCAGGGGCTGTGTGAGAGCGTTAAGGTGGGCCGCAACACGCGCATTTGGGCGTTTGCACATGTGTTGCCGGGGGCGGTGTTGGGCAGCGAATGCAATATTTGCGACCACGTGTTTATTGAAAACGACGTCGTCGTTGGCAATCGCGTGACGGTCAAATGCGGGGTGCAGTTGTGGGATGGCATCACTCTGGAAGATGACGTGTTTGTCGGCCCCAATGCCACATTCACCAATGATCCGTTTCCGCGCAGCAAGCAGTATCCAGAACAGTTTCCGCGCACCGTGATTGGTCGCGGCGCGTCTATCGGCGCTAATGCCACCATTTTGCCCGGCCTGACTATCGGCCAGCACGCCATGATTGGTGCGGGTTCGGTGGTGACGCGCTCGGTGCCAGCCTATGCCATTGTGGTGGGCAATCCGGCCAGAATTGTCGGCTATGCCGATGAAGACAATCGCCAAAATAAACTCAGTGTCAGCTCGGCGTTCCATGAGAATGATAAGCCTGGCGTGCGTCAAACCCATGTCAAAAATGTCACGCTGCACACCATGCCCCTGGTAACTGATTTGCGTGGCAATTTAACGGTGGGCGAATTTGAGCAGCACATTCCCTTTCCGGTGCAGCGCTATTTTATGGTGTTCGATGTGCCCAGCGCTGAAACGCGTGGCGAGCATGCACACAAAGTGTGCCATCAGTTTTTGATTTGTGCGAAAGGCAGTGTCAGTGTGGTGGCGGATGACGGCAAAACACGGCAGGAGTTCTTATTGCAGCAGCCCAACCAAGGTGTATTCCTCCCAGCGGGTACTTGGGGTATCCAGTACAAATATTCAGCGGATGCTGTGCTGCTGGTGTTTGCCTCAGAGCATTACAGTGCAGCAGACTACATTAGAAATTACGATGAGTTTCTGGCGTACATTGCCGAGCAGGCGTGACAAAGCGGATATTAGTGGGCGATGCAAACCTTGTTAAAAAAGTTACAGGAATGGGATAACCGTCTACCGCAGATCACAGGTTTTGATACCGTGACTGCGGCATTAAGAAATAACGCGCAGCTGTTGCTCTATTTGGTGGTTGTCGGGATATTGGCCTACGCGGCCGATATTTTTACTTTCTCGCTGAATATTGATTCAGAAAATCATGCTTATGGTTTTGGCGCTAAAGGTGGCTGGGTATCTCAAGGCCGCTGGGGCATGTATCTACTGAATGAGATATTGCTCCCGGATGCCATTATGCCGGTCATTCCCAACTTGATTGCCGTGTTGGGTACGGTGCTGGGCGCGGTGTTTTTTGTACACACGCTTTCGCCGACGCGCGGTATCGCGGATTATCTCGCGGCACCGATCACTATTGCCTGCCCGGTGATTTATTTTGCATTTTATTTCACCACCTTGGGTTATGGCTTGGGTGTTGCGTTTGCGGCAACCAGCTACGGTGTGTATTTGCTGTCGCGCGGAACGTGGAAAGCCGCTGCTGCAGCCATTCCTTTTTTCTGTTTTGGTATTGCGGTGTATCAAGCGGTATTGCCGTTGATTGTGGTGATGTTTTCTCTTTTCGTGGTGGCGCTAATCATGCGCGACCCGGCAACCACGATGCGCACAGTGATCAGGCATTGCCTGCAATTTACGGTGGCGCTGATTTTGGGCTATGTGCTGTGTGTGGCTATCAGTAAAGCCATGTTGGCTTACGTCAATATTCCCTTTGATACAGGTTATATCTCCAACTTTATGAACTACCAGCTTTCCTGGGAGTATTTTTCCCAGGCGCTGGACAAGACATGGCCCATTGCGGTGAATTATTTCACCGGCGGAAAAGATTATTACCTATATGATTTGGTCAGCCTGAAGGGGTTGTTTTACTTTTCACTGATCATTGCGCTGGTAAGAATTCTAACAGCGGCATCTGCATGGTATCTGCGTGTTTTTGCCGTGCTCTTGCTGGTTGCAGCACTGGCTGCGCCCATGGTTATGCATCTGATGAACAATGGCTATATGCCGCCGCGCACGGTGTTAGGTGTGCCTCAAGTATTGGCGGCCCTGGTTTTTTTTGCAGCGGGCAGCAAAAGCAAGTTGGTGCGATCAGTGACGGCTGTGTTGGCTGTTGCGTGTTTGTATAACTTCTGTGTCGTCAATAATCGCTACGCTTTGTCAAACTATATGGTATGGCAGGCGGATCGTGAGTTATCAGTAAAAATTCAACAGCGTATTGCTGATGTTTTACCAAAAGTAGACCCAACAGGAAATGTATTTGCTGAGTACCCAATCGAGTTAGTGGGTTGGATTGAATATCCGGAAACTCCCATTTTTACGCAGCGAGAAGTCATTGGTGCTTCGTTTTATAAATGGGCTGCCGGCGATGTAGAGCGCACAGAGCGCCTGTTTAGAACCATGGGTGTTTCTCGTTTTCGCGCAGCCACTAGGGAGCAACGCCTGTCTGTAATTG
This sequence comes from uncultured Pseudomonadales bacterium, assembly GCA_964655625.1. Taxonomy (GTDB): domain Bacteria; phylum Pseudomonadota; class Gammaproteobacteria; order Pseudomonadales; family UBA7239; genus UBA7239. The sequence goes on along the minus strand of CAZZNL010000105.1, from coordinate 1,792 downwards.
AAAAAGCTAAAACAATGCCTTCTTGGCCATTTCCAGGCTCAGTAGATGTTATTAACGGCATTATTGTTGTCAAAATTCGCGAGTACAATCCCAATCAATTAATGGTTATTTGTCAGCCTCCACTCAATACCGATCCGGTATGTGTGGCGAATATGCCGAAATAGTTTTTTGAGGGTGTTGCCCCTTCCCTGCTTCAGTGTGAAAGCGATCTAATTGAAGCAGGAAGGGAAGCTAAATAGCAATCAAGGTGTTTTACGCATTACTTCGGGGTTGTATACCCCCCAGGTTTTAGCTTCATCCATCACCGGCCGCCCGTAGGCGATATCCCATACCAGAGGCAGATAGTTTTCTGCTGGTTCTGTCGGGTTTAAGTACGCTTCAATGCCATTTAGATGTTGGTTCATATTTAGCTGCAGCGGAGTGCGGCATATATACATACTGTGTACCCAGAGCAGTGCTGCAATTGCAGAAGCGGCTGGAAAAAACCATTTCGCATTTTTGCTTACACCTTGTATATCCTTGGCATAAACAGCGTAAAGGCAGGTTGCGGCTAGCGAAGCAAATAGAGCATAACGAGAGACAATATAAGCGAAGCCCTCTCCGCGAAGATAGGCAGCCATGCCACCTAAAATCATGACGTAAATAAAAATCAGTTTGGATAAGTCTCCGTTTGATGATTTCAGCAGCACGCGGGCACCTAGGCCAATGATGATGATACCCAAAGGTATTTGTATCCATGCAATAGGTGTCATATCCCATGTGCCGGTGGATACTAAATTTCCCATAAATGCAGGTATATATTTCAGCATTAGTATGAGGTCTGGTGCTTTGGATGCGCTGCCAGACGGTGGGTTGAAGTAGAAGAAGATAAGTAAAGGCATGCCTGCGCGCAAAGCAAAATCAACGGTGTCCTGCCAGCGCCTTCTTACGAGGCAATAGCCAATAACCAGTGGGTAAAGTGGCAGCGCGCCAGACGATAAAAATAAAGCGCCGACAAAAGCGTATATGGCAATGGTTACCCGTTTTTCCACAATCGCAATAAAGCATAGCGCTGGAAAAAATGCAGATCCCCAATACATTTGCCAAGCTGGAGTGATGAAGTCCATGGCTTCCCAGTGATTGATATTCAGCATCAGGAAAGGAATGGGCAGTAATGCAATCCAAGACAGAGACAGAGTGCGACGGAAGTAAAACAGCAGTAGAGCTGTGGTCAATAGCCATCCCATGTTGGCTGCAATGAGTGAAGCCTTGAAATCAATACCGCCCAAATATTTGACTTGCAGAATCGAAATTAAACGCGTGATTGCCGGTAGGTGTCCTGCATTGGGAGTAAAAATGGCCTGAATCTGATCGCCCAAATTGTAGGTGGCAAAAACCTTGTTGACTTGTGCCAGTACAACGCTGAAGTCGTCCCAATAGGGTACATTTACAAAGTAGCGATTAATGACTACAAGATAAGTTAGAAAAGGCAGCCCCATCAAACATGCCACCAAAAAAAATTGGAGGCGTTGTGTAGATGCGTTCTGAGTATCGATAGTTGTATTTGGCATTATTTTTCCTGTTATGTGGTTATTGTTTGTTAGGTTTTTGTGCAACTACATGATTGAGCTTATTTATTGGCAGAAAAAAAGCAGTGGCAATGATCAACCCAGCCAAAGAAAGTACCCAATAAGCATGCAGATTTTTGCCCAAACCCACTAGGCCGCTCTCCATCACAGCTGTACCGACTATGGCCAATTGTAAGCCAGCCAATAACAGCAAAAACAGGGTGGCGCCGTTAAGAGTGCTATGA
>CAZZNL010000104.1:0-6236 GCA_964655625.1 uncultured Pseudomonadales bacterium | reverse complement strand
GTTGGGGTAGTGGGCAAACAGCATGTGCATCGCGTTGCAAAATATTTTCAAAGCTGGCGCGTGAAATATTCTGTGCGCCCAGTGATAGCAAATGCGGGCTTTCAACCTGGCAGTCCAACAGGTGTACGTCGAGTGTGCGCAATGCTCGACAGAGACAGTAGAGTGCGGCTTTGGATGCGTCAGTAACACGGCTGAACATGGATTCGCCAAAAAAGACGCGCTGTATGGCGAGGCCGTATACACCGCCGACTAAGTTGCTGCCCTGCCACACTTCGATGGAATGCGCCCAACCCAGTTGGTGCATTGTGCAGTAGGCGGTTTGCATGTCTTGCGAGATCCAGGTGTGGTGCTCGCGCTCGTCACTGGTGGCGCAGGCGTGGATAACGGCGCTGAATGCGCGATTGGCGCTAAAGGTGAAGCCATTGCGTCGCATGGATTTTTGCAAACTGCGCGAGCAGTGAAAATGTTCTGGATAGATCACGCAGCGCGGCGCAGGGCTCCACCAGAGAATGGGTTCATCGTCGTTGTACCAGGGAAAGATGCCGCGTTGATATGCAGCCAGCAGGCGTTCAGGAGATAGATCGGCACCGGCGGCTAACAGGCCGTTGGGATGATCCAGCGCCTGTGCTGTCGGTGGGAATGGGTCTTCGCGTTGAAGCCAGGGCAGTCGGCTGGGCTGCATGGAATCCGGGGAAAGGGCAGGGTGTTACGGGCATTTTATAGCAGGATTTCCACGGTAGTGTTGTATGCTTTGCCTCAAGCAGATAGCGACAGAACAAGCGTGGGTGTTGATGAAAATATTGTTGTGCGGTGCGGAATCTCCCTTGGGGCGATCGCTATTGTTTCGTCTGGAACAACTGCCGTTTCCCTTGGTGGTATTGGATGCAGAAACGCTGGCGACGATAACTTTTCCTGTCCTGGAAGCGCTGATTCGCGAAAAACAGATTGATGGCATTGTGAATGTGCAGCATCTGCCGTTTAGCGGTGGACACATGGATCCTGCAGCCAGCGAACAGGCCGTGCAGTATTCGCGCAATCCGGAAGTGCTGGCGCTGGCAGCGGCAACCACCGGCTGTTTTTTGTTGCAGTTATCCGATTGCCAAGTGTTTTCCGGTCAGCAGTTGACACCTTATCGCGAAACTGACGAGCCAGATGCACACGGTGTTTACGGTGCCATGCGCTGGGCGGGTGAAAGAGCAGTGATGGATACTTGCTCGCGGCATCTGATTTTGCGCACTGGTGAATTGTTCAGCAGCGTGGATGCCAATGTGTTGACGCGTTTGTTGCAGTCTTGGCAGCAGAAAGGTACGGCGATGGTGTCGGCGCGTTATCGCTTTTCGCCGACATCGGTGCGTGATGCAGCCAGAGTCATTGTTGCGCTGTTAAAGCAATTGAGCTGCGGTATAGAGCCATGGGGTATTTACCATTACTGTGGCGTCGATGCCGTAAGTTATTACGATTTTGCACGACTGGTGAAACAGATTGTCGATGGGCAACCTGAATTAAAACTGACGATGAATATGCAAGACATGGCCGAAGAGATGGCTCCGCTGTCTTGGGCATTGGATTGCAGCAAAATTCGCAACACATTTGGCATTAAACAGCATCCTTGGCGCGCCGGTTTGAGTAGTGGTGTGCGCCGCGCTTTACAGGCGTTGCATGCAGTAGGTCATGGTGAGTCTATTCCCGCAGAACAAGAGGAAAATGAAGATGGCTGCGATTGATACAGTAATTTCCCTGCCAGTGGCGGTGTTGACGGTGTCTGATACCCGCAATGAAGAAACGGATACATCCGGACGCTATTTGGCAGAGGCTTTGCAGCAAGCGTCGCATACACTGGCAGACAAGAAAATTGTTCGCGATGACATTTACCAGATTCGTGCGGTGCTGTCGCAGTGGATCGCAGATGCCAATATCAAGGCTGTTTTGATAACAGGAGGCACCGGTTTTAGTGGGCGTGATTCAACGCCTGAAGCGGTTTTGCCTTTGTTTGATAAAGTTATTGATGGTTTTGGCGAGATTTTTCGTGCCTATTCGTTGCAGGAAATTGGATCATCCACCATACAGTCGCGCGCTTTGGCTGGTTTGGCCAATAACACAGTAATTTTTTGTATGCCGGGCTCCACAGGTGCTTGCAAGACGGCGTGGGTCAATATCATTCGTGATCAACTCGACAGTACCTACCGTCCTTGTAATTTTGTTGGCGTGCTCAATACGCGCCAGCATTTGTCGTGATGTAGTTTTGTATGGCGTTACTGACAGTTGAAGAAGCTCGCGGCCGGATTTTGGCTGAAGCCGGCATGCGGGTGGCAGACGTAAAAACCAGTTTGCCATTGTTACAAGCGGTAGGCTCGGTGGTGGCAGAAGATATTGTTGCGCCTTTGTTTGTGCCGCCCTGTGACAACAGTGCGATGGATGGCTATGCCGTTTGCGCAAAGGATGTTGTGCCCGGTCAGCGTTTGCCGGTATCCGGTGTGATTTATGCCGGTGATGCGCCTACTGTATTGCCGCCTGGTACGGCTATGCGCATTTTTACCGGCGCGCCATTGCCATCAGGTGCTGATGCGGTGGTGATTCAAGAAGATGTGCAGTGCAGCGAGCAGGATATGCTTGTTTCGGCAGGCGTGTCTGTGAGGGTGGAAGACAATATTCGCCGGCGCGGTGAAGATATTCAGAAAGGTGAGCGATTGTTTGCGCGCGGTCATCGTCTGCGAGCCGTTGATGTCGGATTACTCGCCTCTGTTGGCATCTCACAGGTTGCTGTTTTTTCGCCATTGCGTGTAGGTTTGTTGTGCACGGGCGATGAATTGCTAGAGCCGGGCGAGGCTGCTGCACCGGGAAAGATATTTAATTCCAATCGTTATTTATTGGCAGCGATGCTGCGCGAACTGCACTGTGAAGTGATTGATGCTGGCAGAGTGAAAGATGATTTATCAGCAATTGAGCAGGCTTTACGTGATCTGGCGCTGCGCTGTGATGTGATTGTCAGCACCGGTGGTGTTTCCGTGGGCGATGCGGATTTTGTGAAGCAGGCGGTGCAGGCTGCTGGGCAATTGGCTGTGTGGAAAATTGCAGTCAAACCGGGCAAACCTTTGGCTTTTGGGTCGGTCAGTGGCAAACCATTTTTTGGTTTGCCCGGCAATCCTGTGTCGGCATTTGTGACGTTTCAGTTGTTCGTGCGTCCTTTTTTGCAACGCGCACAAGGTGGCAGTATCAATAATTTGCGTTGCCTGTTTGCGCAAGCTGGTTTTGCGTGGCCGAAGAGTGGCAAGCGCGAAGAATATCTGCGCGTCACCCTGCGACAGAAAGAGAATGTGCTGATTGCAGATCTACTGCCTCATCAAGGCTCTGGCGTATTGTCGTCGGTAGTGCAAGCCGATGCGCTGCTGCGTGTGCCGGTGGGTGCTACCTTTGCTGAGGGTGAGTGCGTCGAGTGTTTGTTGTTGTAGTCTATTGTTGCGAATTCTCGTTCATCACCCGATATTGCAATAACAACAAATAGGCACCCCAAAAAAATCCAGTGCACATAATCAAGACACCCAGTGTGAAACAGATTTTGGCGAGGGTGTAACAGCTGCTGACGGCATCTAGCATGGTCAAAATATTGCCCCAGTCGTGATTGGCTTCTGTGGCGCCGCCCACCAAGGGCAGAGCGCGGTATTCAGCATCGCGAATGTAGGGTGCTACATCAATAAAACTTTGCCCACACCAGGCCAGCATGATGGAGGCAGAAAAATTGTCGCGCTGCTGAAAAGAGAAAACGGCCAGCGGAATCAGCGGCAATAAAACCTGAAATAAGCTGCCGCCGAGAAACATCATCAATTCACCGAAAGGGCCGAACAGTACATGGCCGAATTCGTGGAAGGCGAGGTTGATGTTGTGCATGAATGAACCGCCGATAATCTCCCAGTCGATGCCGTGCAGTGCAATCCATCCCCACCAGCAGATCAGTGCGGTTAATAAAATCAATCGCGACCAAAAAGCGGTAGAGTCAGTGCTGGTGGGGACTTCCAGAAAAGTGACGGCCAGTCGCGTGAGCCAAGAGTCATCACTTTCGAAAGCATCATGCTCTTCTTCTGTTTCGTGAGCCGTTGTTTGATGGTTGGTATTGGCTGTTTGCTGTTGGCGTGCCAGCCATTTTTGGTAAGCAATACCGCAGGCAGGGCAAATGTCGGGATGGATGTGGTTGTCGCTGGGTTTGCGAAGGTAGTGACACTTAGGGCATTGCATCATCTAACAATCCGTATTTGATGGAGTTGTAAATCCTCAGTGCGCGAGGATGTCCCAATCCATACGCCGTACTCGCCGTTTTCGACATGCCATGTCTTTTGTTCGGCGTTATAGCGAGCCAGGTTTGCAACGGGAATTTTCAGCGTGATCTGCTGCACTTCTTTCTGACGCAGGAATACCTTTTGGAAGGCCATTAGCTTTTTGGTTGCTGTTGGTGTGGTAGTGGCGTGCAGCGCACCGATATAGCATTGAATGACTTCACTGCCGCTGCAAGAGCCTGTGTTTTGTATGCTGAGAGTGACGTTGATCGTGTCTTCTTCGTTGTATTCAGATTTGTTCGTTTGGGGTGTGTCGCAATGAAAAGTGGTGTATGACAAGCCAAAACCAAAAGCAAATGCCGGTGTTTGTTGCAGATGGTCATACAGGGTATAGCCGTGAAAATAATCGTAGTGCGCATGTGCGGACCAGCGATCAAAAGCGGGTAGCTGCGTTTCATGCAGAGGGATGGTAAACGGTAATTTTCCAGAGGGATTGACGTCGCCAAAAAGAATGCGTGCTAGCGCATGTCCGCCTTCCATACCGGGATAGCCAGCAAACAGAATGGCGGCAGGTTTGTGCTGCCAGTTGTTCATCATCACGGCGCTGCCTGCAACCAGCGCAACAATGGTGTTTTGATTGGCATCACAGACAGCTGCAATCAGTGTTTGCTGTCGATCGTGCAGATGTAGACTTGCGCGATCGCCACCGCGTGGTACCTTCGGATTTTTGACAGGTTTGCGATTGGAGGTGAGGTTTTCACCTTCATCTTCTGCGCGATAACCCGCTACCATGATGACAATGTCTGCACATGCGGCAACGTGAGTGGCTTGCGCTATGTCTTTGCCTGCATCGTAGAGAATACGGATAGTCTCATCGGCATGCTGACACAAACCATCGAGAAAGGTTACGACGTTTGGTGGTGAAACGCGGCTGCTGCCGTGATCGCCCAAGCAGGGAAGAGTGGCAAGTTCGCCGATAATCGCAATGGTTTTTCCTTGAAGTGCTTCAGCAGCAAGCGGCAGTATGCCTTGGTTTTTTAATAACACCATGGATTGCTCTGCAGATTCACAGGCCAGTTTGCGATGAGTGTCGCAAGCGATGATGGATTTATCTGGTTTGTGAGCATTGCAATGCGTGAGCCAGCGCAGTTTGGCACGCACAATACGTTGTGTGCAGGTGTTGATGGCATCAATCGTTACTTTGTTACATTCAACGGCTTTTTCCAGGCGTTTGCCGTAGTAATGTCCGCGCGGCATTTCAATGTCCATGCCCGCATTCACTGGTTTTGTGGTTTCGTAAATGCCCCACAACCAATCTGATGTGACAAATCCATCAAATTTCCATTGCTCTCGCAATATGTCGTGCAGCAGATAATGGCTGTGTCCACAATATTCGCCATTGATCTGGTTGTAGGCACTCATCAAAGAATCCACGCCCGCGTCAACCAGTGCTTTGAAATGCGGTAAATAAACTTCGTGCAGTGTTTGCTCGTCAATGTTGACATCGAGATAAAAACGCGAGTTTTCTATGCTGTTAACGGCAAAGTGTTTGGCGCAAACCATTACGTGTTGTGATTGCACGCCCTGCATCAGGGCGATACCCATAGCGCTCAAATGATGGCTGTCTTCACCATAGGTTTCTTGTGCGCGACCCCAGGCAGGGTGACGCAATATATTGATACACAGACCTGCAAAATAATTGGCACCGCTGGCGCGTGCTTCAGCACCAATGGCTGCACCAATTTGTTGCTCCAATTCGGGATTGAAACTGGCACCGCGCGTCATGGCGGCAGGGAAGCAGGTGGTATTTCCAATCACCACGCCGCGTGGGCCATCAGTAAACGAGAGTGGAGGAATGCCGTGACGTTCATTCAAGCCGGCGTACATATTGGGAAAACGTTTGAGCCCAAAAACATAAATGCCGAGTTTTAGTAGTGCTAAATTGCCACCGTCGCCGGACATTTGAGC
>CAZZNL010000103.1:0-6237 GCA_964655625.1 uncultured Pseudomonadales bacterium | reverse complement strand
GTTCTGCCGCTTCACTGCCGAAAAGACCGTTGAGATCGATTACAAAGATCTGGACACCCTGAAAGGCTATATCACCGAGACCGGCAAAATTGTACCTAGCCGCATCACCGGTACCAGCGCTAAATACCAGCGCCAACTGGCAACAGCCATCAAGCGCGCGCGCTATTTGGCTCTGCTGCCTTACACCGATCAGCACTTCAAATAAGGGAGCGGACACATGCAAGTTATTCTGCTGGATAAAGTGGGCCGCCTCGGTAACGTGGGCACCCAAGTCAACGTCAAGCCGGGTTTTGCCCGCAACTATCTTTTCCCGTTTGGCAAAGCGGTGCCTGCCACGGAGACCAATATTGCCGAGTTCAACGCACGCCGCGCTGAGCTGGAAGCTGCAGCTGCTGCCAAATTGGCAGAAGCACAACGCCGCGCTGAAGTATTGGCTAGCGTCAGCATCACACTGGCAGCCAATGCGGGTGATGAAGGCAAACTGTTTGGCTCTATCGGCACACGCGACATCGCCGAAGCGCTGACCAAGGCTGGCCACGCCATCAACAAAGCCGAAGTGCGCATGCCTGCTGGCCCTCTGCGTGAAATCGGTGAGTTTGAGATCGACATCCAGTTGCACAGCGATGTCACCCAAGCCGTGAAGGTCGTTGTTATCGCTGAGTGATGACAACCGTCAATTAAGGTATAAAGACAGGCACTTTCGAGTGCCTGTTTTGTTTTCAGGATCCCCTTGTTGATGACTGCCATCCCGACCACATCAGCCATTGAGTCTACCGAGACACGGCTACGCACGCTGCCGCACTCACTGGAAGCGGAACAAGCCGTCCTCGGCGGCTTATTACTGGACCATCGCACGTTCGATCAAATCCTGGAAATTGTGCAGACAGCCGATTTCCACCATCCAGAAAATCGCCTCATCTTTTCCGCCATGGCCAAGCTGTCAGAGCTCGGCAAACCCATGGACATCATCACCGTCTCCGAGCATCTCGATCAGCACGGCGAACTCGAAACCATCGGTGGATTAGCGCACCTCGCCGAACTGGCACGGCACACACCCGGCACTAGCAATCTGGCCACTTACGCCGGCATCGTGCGTGAACGCGCCGTGCTGCGCCAACTGATCCACGCCGCTCACGACGTAGCGAACAGCGGCTACGCTGCCGAAGGACGCGACAGCACTGAACTGCTGGCTGAAGCAGAACAGTTGTTTGCGCGCATTGCCGACCAGCGCCCTGCCGGTGGCGGTCTTGCACCACTGAACAACATACTGAAAGAGACCATCGGTCATATCAGCGAGCTCTCTAAACAGGAGGGCGACATCACTGGTCTCTCGACTGGCTACTACATCCTGGATGAGAAACTATCGGGCTGGCAGCCATCGGATCTGATCATTCTGGCGGCGCGCCCGTCCATGGGTAAAACCGCCTTTGCCATGAACGCTGTTGAACACGCCGTATTACATCAAGACAAACCGGTCATCGTCTTCAGTTTGGAAATGCCTGCGGAATCCCTGGTTCTGCGGATGCTGTCCTCTATCGGTCGCATCGACCAGCAGCGCCTGCGCAGAGGTAAGTTAGAGCACGAGGAATGGGACAAGCTGAAAGCCGCTGTGGCCAGACTTAACAACCGCCCACTGTTCATTGACGACACTTCGGGGCTTTCACCGGCTGAAATACGCACCCGTATCCGCCGCTTGCAGCGCGAGCACGGCAGCCCCGCGCTGATTATGATCGACTATCTGCAATTGCTGCGCGTACCCGGCAACAAAGAAGGTCGCACCTCAGAAATCGGCGAAATTTCGCGCTCACTAAAAAGCATCGCCCGCGAATTTAACTGCCCATTGATGGCACTGTCACAGCTGAACCGCTCCCTAGAAGGTCGCGCCAACAAACGCCCTATCAATTCAGATTTGCGCGAATCCGGCTCGATTGAACAGGACGCGGATGTCATTTTGTTTATCTATCGCGACGAAGTGTATAACGAAGAAAGCAAAGACAAAGGCACCGCAGAGCTGATTATCGGCAAGCAGCGCAATGGACCCATTGGCGGCTGCAAACTCGCCTTCCAGAAACAGTTCACACGCTTTGAAAATCTGGCGCGCTCGGAAAGCGAAATCAAAGATCAATACTGAGCGCGATCCATCGCGCCATAACCATTTTCATACTACAAGAGGCTACACCCATGAAACTCGGACTGCATCTCGGTTACTGGAATCGCAATCCCTATCCCGCTATTGAAATTGCCAAAGAAGCCGAAAACCTCGGTTACGATTCCATCTGGACAGCAGAAGCTTACGGCTCTGACTGTGTTTCACCGCTAGCCTGGCTCGGATCACACACCAGCAAAATAAAATTGGGCACCTCGGTAATGCAAATTTCAGCACGCACACCGACTTGCGCCGCCATGACCGCACTCACCATGGATCATTTGTCCGGCGGGCGCTTTCAACTGGGCATTGGCGTTTCCGGCCCACAAGTCGTGGAAGGCTGGTACGGTCAAGGCTTCAAAAAACCGTTAGAACGCACTAAAGAATGGATGAATATTTTTCGCCAAGTCATTAAACGCGAGCAGCCGCTGCAATTTGAAGGCAATCAATATCAACTGCCCTTCAAAGGCAATAACGCATTGGGTCTGGGCAAACCACTGAAATCCATCACTCATCCATTGCGTCCGCATATTCCTGTTTTTATGGGTGCAGAAGGGCCAAAAAATATTGAGCTGGCCACACAAATCGCCGACGGCTGGTTCCCTATTTTTGTTTCACCCTACCGCATGAATATCTTTGACGACTCACTAAAAAATAAACCCGACAATTTTGAAATTGCCGCCATGGTGCAAGTCAACGTCAATGACAATTTGAAAGATGCACTGTTCCCCACCAAGATGATGCTGGCGCTGTATGTCGGCGGCATGGGCGCGAAAGATGAAAACTTCCACAAAAATCTGATGGAACGCATGGGATTTGACGTGCAGGAAGTGCAGGACAAATATCTCGCTGGCGATCACATGGGCGCATTCGAAGCTGTGCCTGATGCACTGGCCGATGAGATTTCACTTTCCGGCCCCGTTGATCGCATCAAAGAGCGTTTGCAGGATTGGAAAAAATCGCAGGTGACGACAATCATGATCAGTCGCACTGACGACCCCAACCAAGACATGCAGCGCATCCGTCAATTTGCTGAAATGGTGCTTTAATCGTGCTCACCAATATGTTTTCACTGCGCGGCAAAGTCGCCATCGTCACCGGTGGCGGCAAAGGTATAGGCAAAGCGATTGGCCTCACTTTTGCTGAGGCCGGTGCCACTGTTGTTTTTGCGGCACGCACGCAAACAGATCTCGACGCTGCGGTCACACAAGCCAAAACTTTTGGCGGCGAAGCACTCGGCGTTTTATGTGATGTTTTGGTGGATACACAGCTGCAGCAACTGGTCGACACCACGGTGCAGCATTTTGGACGCATCGATATTTTGGTCAACAATGCTGGCGGCACCATGCCCAAACCCATGGAAAAGATTTCCGCAGAATCTTTTCGGCGCTCACTGGACTTCAATCTCACCAGCGCATTTTTATTGTCGCAATACGCACTGCCACATTTACGCGCCAACAAAGGCTGCATCATCAATATCGCATCCGCTGCAGGCCGCCTCGTGCAGCCATTGTTTACCGCTTACGGTACAGTCAAAGCCGCACTTATCCACATGAGCAAAATCATGGCGGCAGAATTAGCACCGGATGTGCGCGTCAACGTCATCAGTCCAGGCTCCATCATGACAGAGGCACTGGAAGCCTTTATTGACGCCGATAACCGCGAAAAAATGCGCAAGCTCACACCCATGCAAGAACTGGGCAAACCACAAGATATCGCTATGGCAGCGCTGTATTTAGCTTCACCCGCTGCGCGCTGGGTAACAGGGAAAGATTTGCAAGTGGATGGTGGGGTTGAAAATTCGCAGTTGAATTAGCCCAAACGCTACTCAACTTTAATTTTTCGGTTTTGATATGCGCGTTACGCTAAAGAACATAGCCATTTATTTACTTTGTGTAATATCGCTATTCACGCTAGCCGTTTCTACATATCGCTGCATTACACTACTCAAGCATATTGAAGACATTGCTGATTTGCCCAACACACAGCAATCATGGCTGGTCAGTGTTGACATGCACCTCTACTTAAATGCAGCACATCAATATCAAACCACAGGCACCATGTATGAGCGCACAGATTACTATGGGCCACTAGCACCAGTTTTTAAATTTCCACCTGCATTCCAGCTGCAATTTTTATCTTTATCAACCAGCGCTGATATTCAAAAATTTAACAAGCCACTAAGAATTGCCATATCGATAGGCTACGCTCTTACCTGCCTAGCTCTGATAGGATTTATTGGAAGAAAGGTTTACAAACAACATAAATCCACGACAAAAGCTTTACTCTTTATATCCCTTGCTGGCATAGCAGCCACTTCAAGCACCGCACTCCAAGACTGCATCTTGCTTACCAACTACGAGATACCCATTTTTATTTTTCTGACAGTTAGTTTCTTTTGTCTACATAAGCACCCAAGACTATCCGCTCTCATTATAGGCTACTTGGCCAGCATCAAGATTTACCCTGCATTTATGGCCAACTTACTGTTTATAAAACCCGAAAGAAAAACAATTGCCACATTCTTTCTATCTTCTGCATTATTTACTGCTGCCGCACTATTCGTATTTAGCAGGAAGGAGAATTTATTCTTTTTTACACAAATATTACCCATGCTGATGTCAGAAAAAGTAGCCGCATCCATGTATAGCGCCAGTTTTGGCGGCACCATTTTTGGATTTACCCAAGACCTTGAATTAACTCAAATAATCTTTCAAAGCTATCGTTTTACATTCCTTATATTTAGCTTTTTATTGCTGTTTCGGTATCGACACCACCTTCATCAGTTAACCCTAGAAGTATTCGCATTACTTATGGTGCTAATGCTTATTTGCTTACCCAACTACTGGCCAAGCTACCTTGTCATCTTATTTCCATCCATTTGTATTACTGCTCGACACATAGTCATTCGCACCCATTCGATAATCTCAGTTATCGGGCTGATTGCCATAGCCAGTCAACTCATCGAGTACCAAAGCTTCCTCCATATAGGTGCTCCAAACTGGTTGGCCAACAGCCACGCAATGGATGATATCGGAAGAGGTTTGATCCACACCTACGAACATCACGGCATAACTATTACGCTGCTCAAGTTCTCTTATCACTACCCACAGACAGTATTTTTTTATTTACTGGAACAAATCAAATTTATAACCCCTGCTATATTCTTGCTGATTACGGCAGAAGAAATCTCTTTGACCTCACAAGACTTTCTCTTAACAAGAAATAACAAAAATCGCCATGAGCCCCACTAACACAACAATAAAACCGTATACTTTTTGCGCTATTAGTTTTCTAATGGCATTTACAGCATTATTTTCATCCGTCAACCACGCCTTCTATGACATAAAAGAAATCATTAAAGATGATTCCAGCTACAATGATATGAGAGTTTTTATAGATGCCGGAGTGTCTTACAAAACAACAGGAATACTCTATACAAGACCGACTGCCACTAATGACATAGAGAGACTCTATGCTCCATCAGCAATGATTTTTAAATTCCCCCCCGCCTTCCAGCTACAGCTCTTACCACTCACAAAAAGAACATCTACAGCAAACCCCATATCACCATTAAAAGCATTGATGCTTGTTCTATATCTTATTGCTTGTTCTAGCCTGATTACCTACACAGCATTCACTATGAAAAAGTCACGGCAACCTACGATAAATGTAGCAATCTTTTTTGCCTCATCCTTCGCTATTTCTATCTCTAGTTACGGTTTACGAACTTGTTTGATTTATACCAACTATGAAATCCCCATCCTCTTACTCCTTACCTCTGCGTTTCTTCTTTATCAGCAACACCCAAAATCTTCCGCTTTCATTATTGGCTATTTAGCCAGCGTAAAAATATATCCAGCCTTTATGGCCAGTTTTTTTCTTATCAATATAAACAAGCCATCCATAATCGCTTTTACTTGCAGCCTAGTAGCTTTCACAGCACTAGGATTCTTAATTTATGGCACTCAAGAGAATTTTTTTTATTTCACAACAGTGCTTCCCGTTTTACTATCTGAGAGGATTGCTCCCGCTATTTTTAATCTCAGCATTGGAGGGTATTTATTCAAGTTTACGCAGAACCTAGAAGT
>CAZZNL010000102.1:0-6240 GCA_964655625.1 uncultured Pseudomonadales bacterium | reverse complement strand
GCGCGCTCGCGCAGTGCTTGCGCCAAAACACCAGCATCGCGCTCTGCATGGCGTGCGAATACAAAATTTGCCGCCGATGGCAGTACATCAAAACCCAAAGCAATCAACGCCTGCACAACTTGCTCGCGGCTGCGTATCACAGCTTGCGTCGTCTGCAGAAAATACGTTTGATCTTCAAACGCCGCCGCCGCCCCCACAATAGCGGCCCGCCCAAGTGGGTAAGAATTAAAACTGTTTTTGATGCGCTCCAACCCAGCAATCAAATCAGCATGGCCTATTGCCAAACCCACGCGCAAACCCGCTAAAGAACGCGATTTTGACAACGTCTGTGTCACCAACAAATTGGGATACTTTTTCGTCAACGCAATCGCGCTCTCGCCACCAAAATCTATATACGCCTCATCAACAACAACCACAGTATCCGTGTTGCGTTGCAATAGTGTTTCTATCGCTGAGACACCCAACAAAACACCTGTTGGCGCATTGGGATTGGGGAAAATAATACCGCCGTTGTTTTGCACATAATCATCAACACGGATAGCAAATTGCTCATCCAGTGGGACTTGGCGAAAACGCAAACCATACAAACCGCAGTACACGGGATAAAAACTGTACGTGATGTCGGGAAACAGAATCGGCGCATCCGGTTGGAATAAGCCGTGAAAAACATGCGCCAACACTTCGTCCGAGCCATTGCCAACAAAAACATTTTCGACGCCGACATCGTAATAGCTCGCCACCGCTTGTTTAAGCACTGTGGAATCAGGATCTGGATATAAGCGCAAATCGTCACACACTGCCGCTTGCATCGCCGCTAGCGCTTTCGGTGAAGGGCCGTAGGGGTTTTCATTGGTCTTCAGCTTCACCAGATTGGCAAATTTAGGTTGCTCACCCGGCACATAAGGCACCAACTGATGAACCAAGGGATTCCAAAACCGACTCACGACTACTCCGCTGTTCTCAATCGATATTCTGCAGAACGCGCATGCGCCGTCAGCTGTTCACCGCGTGCCAATACTGACGCAACACGCCCCAATGTTTCTGCACCTTGCGGCGATACATTGATAAGCGAGGTGCGTTTCTGGAAATCATAAACACCCAGTGGCGAAGAAAATCTTGCGGTTCCCGATGTGGGCAACACATGGTTAGGTCCCGCGCAATAATCACCCAGCGCTTCTGGCGTATGCCGCCCAAGAAAAATAGCGCCCGCATGCCGAATTTTTTCCATCAGCAACTCAGGATTGTCTACAGACAGCTCCAAGTGCTCTGGCGCAATTTGATTGCAAACTTCAGCCGCCTGATCCAAATCGCTCACATGTAGAAAAAAACTGCGACGACTCATGGCTGTGCGAATAATGCTATTGCGCTCCATGGTTGGCAGCAACCTCTCACAACTGTCTTTTACTGCCTGCAAAAAAGTGGCGTCCGGTGAAATCAATATCGACTGCGCATCTTCATCGTGTTCCGCTTGTGAGAACAAATCCATGGCTATCCAATCCGGATCTGTTTTGCCGTCACAGATCACCAAGATCTCAGAAGGCCCGGCAATCATATCGATGCCTACTTGCCCAAACACTTCTCGCTTGGCTGTCGCCACATAGATGTTGCCCGGCCCGACAATTTTATCCACGCGCGGCACTGTAGCCGTACCGTAAGCCAAGGCAGCCACGGCTTGTGCACCACCCACAGTAAACACACGATCAACACCGGCAATGGCAGCAGCAGCCAACACCATATCACTCAATGCGTTATCCGGCGCCGGCACAACCATCACCACCTCACCAACACCTGCCACTTTCGCAGGAATAGCATTCATCAACACCGATGAAGGATACGAAGCTTTGCCGCCGGGAACGTACAGCCCCACACGATCCAAAGGCGTCACGCGCTGCCCCAATACCGTGCCATCCGCTTCTGTGTATTGCCACGATGTCGCCAACTGCCGCTCGTGAAAACTGCGGATACGCGCCGCCGCCGATTCCAACGCCTGACGTTGCGCGCTATCAATACGATCCAGCGCCGCCTGCAACTGTGCTGCACTCAGTTGCAGCTGTTCTACAGAAACTACTTCTCTGCGATCAAACTGATTGGTGTACGCCAACAATGCAGCATCACCATCGCGCACAACAGCAGCAATAATTTCCAACACCACGTTGCGCACTTGCTTGTCTGCTTCCAGTTGCGCCCCTGAATGGCGCTGCCACAACGCAGAAAAATTGCCGCTGTTATATTGATAAACAGGAACCATTAAGCAGCGCTCCGCGCAGCAATGACGCGCGCCAAATCATCAATCAACGGCTGAATCAATGCGTGCCGCGTTTTCATTGCCGCTTTATTGACAATTAATCGCGACGTGATGTGCGTGATAACCTCACGCGCCTCTAAACCATTAGCTTTCAAGGTGTTGCCTGTATCCACGATGTCGACAATTTCATCCGCCAATCCCATGATCGGCGCCAGCTCCATGGCACCGTACAATTTGATTACGTCAACTTGTCGCCCCTGTTCCGCATAGTAGCGCCGCGCGATATTAACGAACTTGGTCGCCACACGAATACGACCCTGTTGTGTCGCTGCCTCTTTCATCCCGGCCGTCATCAACCGACAGCGCGCAATACCAAGATCCAACGGCTCGTAAAAACCTTCACCGCCGTGTTCAAGAATGACATCTTTTCCGGACACACCGATATCCGCCGTACCGAATTGCACATAGGTCGGCACATCAGATCCACGCAACACCACCAGCTGCACATCAGCACGCGATGTCGCAAAAACCAACTTGCGCGATGTATGCAAATCTTCCAACGGCACAATACCAACATCTGCCAACAACGGCAGTGTCTCTTGCAGTAAACGACCCTTAGTCAGCGCCAGTGTAATTTTTTCATTCATAACATCAATCCGGTACGCGGCGTATATCCGCGCCCAACTGCATCATTTTTTCTTCGATACATTCGTAACCGCGATCTATGTGATAAATACGATCGATGATTGTTTGTCCATCCGCTACCAAACCAGCAATAACCAAACTGGCCGAAGCGCGCAAGTCTGTCGCCATCACCGGCGCACCTTTGAGCTGCGGCACACCAGTAATCACGGCATGATTGCCATCAATTGAAATTTTTGCGCCCATCCGGTTCATTTCATGCGCCTGAATCAACCGGTTTTCAAAAATTGTTTCTGTCACCGTACCCACGCCATCAGCCACAGCATTCATGGCAGTAATCTGCGCCTGCATGTCGGTTGGAAATGCCGGGTACGGTGCAGTGCGCACGCTCACCGCTTTTGGGCGTCGACCGTGCATATTTAACTCAATAAATTTTTCACCCACCGTCACATCTGCACCGGCTTCGCGCAGCTTGGCAATGACGGCATCCAGCGAATCGGCCT
The DNA here is from genome assembly GCA_964655625.1 of uncultured Pseudomonadales bacterium. Classification (GTDB taxonomy): domain Bacteria; phylum Pseudomonadota; class Gammaproteobacteria; order Pseudomonadales; family UBA7239; genus UBA7239. The sequence continues at coordinate 2,850 of CAZZNL010000102.1, read as the reverse complement.
GTGTATTTTTCAGTTTGACATGTCCACGTGTTGCTGCCGCAGCGACAAGATAAGTGCCGGTTTCAATACGATCCGCCATCACGTCATACGAACAGCCATGCAGTTTTTCCACACCATTGACGACAATGGTGTCGGTACCGTGTCCGGTCACATCCGCACCCATCGCGTTCAAACAATTCGCGAGGTCAACAATTTCTGGCTCCATGGCCGCGTTCTGAATAATCGTCTGCCCTTCCGCCAACACAGCCGCCATCAAAATATTTTCTGTGCCACCAACCGTGACCGTCTCCAGAAAAATGGTGGCTCCTTTCAAGCGACCTTCACAACTGGCATTGATATAACCACCTTCCACTTCAATGCTTGCACCCAATGCTTCCATGCCGCGCAAATGCAAATCGACTGGCCGCGAACCAATGGCACAGCCACCGGGAAATGAAACCTGTGCACGACCAAACCGCCCTAACATCGGCCCCAATACCAAGATCGATGCGCGCATGGTTTTCACCAAATCATAGGGCGCTGTGAAATGCTCAACATGACCGGCATCCACTTCCACGCGCATTTTTTCGTCTACAACTACACGAACTCCCATACAACCGAGCAATTCGATCATGGTGGTAATGTCGTGCAAGTGAGGCAAATTGCCGAGCACCACTGGCTCTTCACACAACAAAGTTGCCGCCAGAATAGGCAGCGCCGAATTTTTTGATCCAGAAATATAGATCTCGCCGGATAACGGCTTACCACCGGTGATAATCAGTTTGTCCATGAAGAAAACCTTGAAAGGAAATTATTTTTGTCGAACCGCGTGCCTTACTGGGCAGCCCACTCACTAGGCGTCAGCGTTTTCATCATCACAGCGTGGATTGTTCCATCCGCAATTTTTTCATTCAGCGCCGCATAGACCATCTGCTGTTTTTTAACGGCACGCTGCCCCTCAAACTGCTGACTCACTACAGTGATGTCAAAATGTCTGCCATCTCCACCCACCAACACTTGCTCTGCGGCCAGCGCCTCGGTCAATTGTGCTTGGATCCACTGATCGATACCGCTCATGTAACCGCTCTCTTTTGCCATGACTTTTTGGTGCGCCCACTATACCATTTGCACGCGGCCTACTGAATGAATTCACTAGGAATCACCGCCGTCACAGCATCGCTAACCCACAAGATCACGCCATGACTGCACCACATTCACCCCAAGATTTTCTCGCCTCTGGCTTGCGCACCGTGCGTGTAGAGAGTGCAGCAGTCCAGCGTTTAGAACAGGCCATCAACGCAGACTTTGGACGCGCCTGCGAACTGCTGCTGCGCTGTGAAGGTCGCATCATCGTCACCGGCATGGGCAAGTCTGGCCATATTGGACGCAAAATTGCTGCCACGCTGGCCAGCACCGGCAGCCCCGCTTTTTTCGTCCATCCCGGTGAAGCCAGTCATGGCGACATGGGAATGATCACCGCCAAAGATGTCGTCATCGCACTCTCCAATTCCGGCACTACCGCCGAGGTACTCACCTTGCTGCCCTTGATCAAGCGCATGGGCGTAGCCCTGATCAGCATGACGGGCAACGCACAATCCACCCTGGCACAAACGGCAGATGTGCATCTCGATGTCAGCGTGGAAGCCGAGGCCTGTCCACTCGACTTAGCGCCTACCGCCAGCACCACCGCCGCACTGGTGATGGGAGACGCTCTGGCCATCGCCCTGCTGGAAGCGCGCGGCTTCACCGCAGAAGATTTTGCGTTCTCGCACCCAGGTGGCGCGTTAGGGCGCAAACTGCTGCTCAAAGTCGAAGATATTATGCATGCGGGAAATCGGATCCCCGTCGTCTCAGCCGACACAGCACTGATTGATGCGCTGTTAATGATGAATAGCAAAGGACTGGGACTGACCACCATCTGCAATGAGCAACAGCAGCTGCAAGGCGTCTTTACCGATGGCGATCTGCGCCGCGCACTACAGGGTGACACCGCCGACCTGCGCCAAATCACCATTGGCAATGTCATGACACACAACGCCAAAACAGTTAGCAAGCACATACTTGCAGCAGAGGCGCTGGCGATCATGGAACAAAAACACATCACTGCCCTGGTCGTCGCCGATGCTGAGCAACGCGTCGAAGGCATTGTGCATCTGCACGATCTCCTCAAAGCAGGCGTGGCCTAAACTCCAAGGATCAAAAATGAGCAAGGCAACCGAGCTGGCACGCTCTATTCAACTGTTACTGTTGGACGTCGATGGCGTACTGTCGGACGGTCGCATCACTTACGACAGCAATCACCAAGAACTGAAAAGCTTCCACATCCACGATGGCCTGGGCATCAAACTGCTGCAGCAACACGGCATTCAAGTCGGGATTATTACAGGTCGCATCAGCCCGATGGTCGAGCGTCGCGCCAAGGAGCTTGGCATCACCCTGCTTGTGCAAGGGCGCGAAGACAAAGCAGCAGCAATGATCGAGCTGATAGGGCAACTGTCTTTATCCACACATAGCGTTGCCTATATGGGTGACGATCTACCTGATCTGGCCGCTATCCAACAAGCACATCTGGGCATTGCACCAGCCAATGCAGTCGCCTTCGTTCGGCAACACGCTGATCTCATCACGGTCGCCAACGGCGGGAACGGCGCTGTTCGCGAAGCGGCAGAATTTATTCTTGCTGCACAAGGTCTGCTGGATACCACTCACGCCCGCTATCTCAGTAAACTACCCTCATGACAACCACCGCCCCCAATCAATTCTCACCGTCACCCAACAATAGACGCCACTTACTCGTTGCAGTCATTCTGCTGCTGCTCGCCGTTGTCGGCCTGAGCGTTGATTGGAGTGGCAACAGCACAGCCACACCAC
>CAZZNL010000101.1:5809-6270 GCA_964655625.1 uncultured Pseudomonadales bacterium | reverse complement strand
GTGTTGGGGGTTCGAGTCCCTCCTGGCCTGCCAGACATATAGAGATGAAGGCGTGCGAATGGCTAGTAAAGCTGAAGATCGCAACATAAAGGATCAGGGCAAGCAGTTGGATGTGCTGAAATGGCTTGTGGTTGCTGTCATTGTTGTGGGTGGTATCTATGGGTACTACCACTATGAGAGCGCTGTTTCGGTTGTCTATCGAGGGCTTGCGCTGGTTCCTGTTGCGGCTATTGCTGCATATATTGCTGCACTGACCACGCAAGGTGGTTTTTTCTTTGCGCTATTGCGCGAGTCGGTTGTAGAAGTGCGCCGCGTAGTGTGGCCAACTCGACAGGAAACTGTGCAAACGACTTTGGTTGTGGTTGGTTTCGTGGTGTTAATGGCATTGATTCTCTGGGGGCTTGATGCGGCATTTGCCAAGCTCGTTTCAGTGGTGATTGGTTAGAGGGGAAGCAGATGAC
>CAZZNL010000101.1:0-5799 GCA_964655625.1 uncultured Pseudomonadales bacterium | reverse complement strand
ACCAAGCGTTGGTATGTCGTTCATGCTTATTCTGGATTTGAGAAGAAAGTGGCTGCTTCTCTTAAAGATCGTGTTGAGCGTTCATCAATGCAGGATCTCTTTGGTGACATTTTGGTGCCAACAGAAGAAGTGGTTGAGGTGCGTGCTGGGCAGAAGCGCAAGACAGAAAGAAAATTTTTTCCGGGTTACGTTCTTGAGCAAATGGAGCTCAATGACGACTCTTGGCATTTGGTGAAAGAGACGCCAAGAGTAATGGGCTTTATTGGTGGAAAGGCAGACAAGCCAGCGCCGATTACTGATGCAGAGGCTGCTGCAATATTGCAAAGAGTTGAAGTGGGAAGTGAGAAACCTAGGCCGAAGACAATCTTTGAGCCAGGTGAAATGGTTCGTGTTGTGGATGGGCCATTCAATGATTTCAATGGTGTTGTCGAGGAAGTGAACTACGATAAAAACCGGTTGCGTGTTGCGGTTTTGATCTTTGGTCGCTCCACGCCGGTAGAGTTAGATTTCAGTCAGGTAGAGAAGTCCTGATATAACAGATATGCGGTGAGAATCGCATAAGGTGCAGCTCTCGCCACTCGTGGCGACGATGCTGTGGGGAGCCGGAGAAGAATTGCTTTGTATTGCAATTTGGAGGCGCTAATACCCAATAGAGGGTCAAACAATGGCTAAAAAAGTACAAGCCTATATCAAGTTGCAAGTCAAAGCCGGCCAGGCGAACCCGAGCCCACCGGTAGGCCCAGCGCTGGGTCAACATGGTGTTAATATCATGGAATTCTGTAAGGCATTTAATGCGGCTACACAGGGTTTAGAGCCGGGGTTGCCGACACCGGTTGTTATCACTGTTTACTCTGATCGCAGCTTTACCTTTATTACAAAAACACCGCCTGCTTCTGTTTTGTTGATGAAGGCTGCCGGTCTCAAAGGCGGTAGTGGTGTGCCCAACAAAAACAAGGTGGGCAAGGTGACTCGTGCTCAAGTCGAGGAAATTGCAAAACAAAAAATGCCAGATTTGACGGCCGCCAATATGGACGCAGCAGTGCGTACCATTGCGGGCAGTGCACGTAGTGCTGGTATTGAAGTGGAGGGTGTGTGATGGCCAAGGTAAGCAAGCGCGCTCAAGCGATACAAGCGAAAGTTCAACCTGGCAAGCAGTATGCAATTGCAGATGCTGTTGCGTTGTTGAAAGAGCTGTCAACTGTGAAATTTGGTGAGACTGTAGATGTTGCTGTCAATTTGGGTATTGATGCGCGCAAATCAGATCAAGCCGTGCGCGGGGCAACGACTTTGCCGCACGGTTCTGGAAAATCTGTACGTGTAGCTGTGTTCACCCAGGGTGCTGCAGCGGAAGCCGCTAAGTCAGCGGGTGCAGAATTGGTTGGTATGGAAGACCTGGCCGAGCAGATCAAAGGCGGCATGATGGATTTTGATGTGGTTATTGCCTCGCCAGATGCTATGCGTGTTGTTGGTGCTTTAGGTCAGGTGCTGGGCCCACGTGGATTGATGCCAAACCCTAAAACAGGCACGGTAACGCCGGATGTGGTGACTGCAGTAAAAAACGCTAAGGCAGGTCAGGTGCGTTTCCGTGCTGACAAGAACGGCATTATTCATGGTGGAATTGGTAAAATCGGTTTTGATGTAGTGGCGATCAAAGAAAATCTTGAAGCTGTTGTCAATGATTTGAAAAAAGCAAAACCGAGCACAGCAAAAGGCGTGTATCTGAAGAAAATCACCCTCTCTACTACCATGGGGCCAGGGTTGGTTATTGATCAGGCATCGTTAGATATTTAATAGTTTTTATAGTTTGGGATTCGGGCCGGCATATTTTTTGTTGGCTCGAATTGTCAAAAACCGCAGGTGTCGACGCTGATTCGTTAGCCAGACTCAAAAGCGTGTGCCGCAGAATTGTTGCGGTGGCACAAAGCCCGCGTAGACGGTGAGCCCAATTCAGGATTGTTTGCTAGAGCAGTCTGGGTTTGAGCGCCGAAAGGTTCACGTTCTGTAGATGTATTGGGGCGTGGTAAATGAACGATCGGACAACCGATCAAATCCAGGAGAAATGCTGTGGCATTAGCACTCGAAGACAAAAAAGCGATTGTCGCTGAAGTCCAGACTGCGGCTAAAAGCGCATTGTCTGCTGTTGTGGCCGACTCAAGAGGCGTAACGGTTGACAAGATGGATGCGCTGCGTAAGCAGGCTCGTGAAAATGGCGTGTGGCTGAAAGTTGTGCGCAACACGCTGGCTAAGCGCGCTATTCAAGGCACGGAGTATGAGTGTCTAAGTGATAGCTTTGTTGGCCCGAGCATCATTGCGTTTTCCAATGAGCACCCAGGTGCTGGCGCTCGCATCTTGCGGGATTTCGCTAAGGAAAATGACAAGTTCGAACTCAAGGCAGCGTGTTTTGAAGGTGCCTTGGTCGATATTGCGATGCTGGCGACACTGCCAACTTACGACGAAGCGATTTCGAAACTGATGAGCGTGCTGAAAGAGGCATCTGCCGGCAAACTCGTTCGCACAATCGCAGCGGTTCGCGACCAGAAAGAACAGCAAGCAGCCTGATCCATTTTTGGTTGTTTTGTATCTATATCTAATGAGCCTAGCTCAATATGTGTGAGGAAATATCAAATGGCACTGACTAAAGAAGATATCATCAATGCAATTTCAGAAATGTCTGTAAAAGATGTTGTTGAGTTGATTTCTGCAATGGAAGAAAAGTTTGGTGTAACGGCGGCTGTTGCGGCTGTTGCTGTTGCTGCAGGTCCTGCGGCCGCAGCAGAAGAGCAAACTGAATTTAATATTGTCCTGAGCAGCGCTGGTGATAAGAAAGTGAATGTCATCAAGGTTGTGCGTGAATTGACTGGTCTGGGCTTGAAAGAAGCAAAAGACTTGGTTGATGGTGCACCATCAACTGTTAAGGAAGGTGCTTCTAAGGCGGAAGCTGAAGATGCCAAGAAGAAACTGGAAGAAGCTGGCGCCACTGTTGAGCTCAAGTAATAACACTAGTTATTGGTGTTGTTTTTTTGAGCAAGATGTTGGTCTAGTCTAACAAAGAGGCTGGCAGGTGTTCCTGTCGGCCTTTTTGTGTTCTTGTTTGATTTGAATAGATTGGCAGGAAGTATTTAGCTGATGTGCAAGTACGCAAGTACGGCATCTGCAATTAGTAAACATACGATTATATCGGGGAATACAAATGGCTTACTCATACACAGAGAAGAAGCGTATTCGGAAAGATTTTGGCAAATTGCCGCAAGTAATGGATATCCCATCATTGTTGGCAATTCAGTTGGAGTCTTATCGGAATTTTACCCAAGAGCACGTGAAGCCGAGCGATCGTGTGGATGCTGGGTTACAAGCGGCATTTAAATCCGTATTCCCCATCACTAGCTATTCCGGCAATGCTGCATTGGAATACGTTGATTATAGTCTTGGTAAGCCACTGTTTGATGTCAGTGAGTCCAAGCTCCGTGGCGTGACGTATGCTGCGCCGCTGCGCGTTAAAGTCAGATTGGTTATTTACGATCGTGAGTCGAGCAATAAGGCAATAAAAGACATTAAAGAACAAGAAGTTTACATGGGTGAAATTCCACTCATGACGGAGTATGGCACGTTCATTATCAACGGCACTGAGCGTGTTGTTGTTTCTCAGCTGCACAGATCGCCAGGTGTATTTTTCGATCACGACAAAGGCAAAACGCATAGTTCTGGCAAGTTGTTGTATAACGCCAGGGTGATTCCTTATCGTGGTTCGTGGCTCGATTTTGAATTTGATCCTAAGGATCTTGTTTTCGTGCGGATTGATCGCCGCCGCAAATTGGCAGCGACAATTTTGCTGCGCGCTATTGGTTACAGTGCTGAAGAAATGCTGGCCATGTTCTTTGAGAATGACCATTTCCATGCGCTGGGTGATGGTCGTTATCAGTTGAATCTTGTGCCTTCGCGGTTGCGTGGTGATATTGCTGCGTTTGATATCGTAGATAACAAGGGTGTTGTGATTGTCGAAGAGGGACGTCGCATTACTGCGCGCCATATCCGACAGTTAGAGAAAGCCGGTGTCGACAAGTTGCAAGTGCCCAGCACATATCTGCACGGCCATGCGCTGGCAAAAGATATAGTCAATCCTAAAACCGGCGAGATACTGTTCGAGTGCAATACGGTGCTCGCGGCGGATGTGCTGAAAAAAATCAATGAGGCGGGTATCGTTGATTTTGAAACAATTTATACCAATGATCTGGATTGTGGCCCATTTATTTCTGAAACCTTGCGTAGCGATCCAAGCCGTACACAGTTAGAGGCGCTGGTTGAAATTTATCGCATGATGCGTCCTGGTGAGCCGCCTACGAAAGAGGCTGCAGAGAATCTCTTCCAGAACTTGTTTTTTTCACAAGAGCGCTACGACCTTTCAACGGTTGGTCGCATGAAGTTCAATCGTCGCCTAGGGCGCGAAGAGACTAAGGGCGAAGGTATTTTGTCGCGCGAAGATATCGTTGATGTGCTCAAGTGCCTGATTGATATTCGTAACGGCAAAGGCGTTGTGGATGATATCGATCACCTGGGTAATCGCCGTGTGCGCTCTGTTGGTGAGATGGCGGAAAACCAATTCCGCGTGGGTCTGGTGCGTGTTGAGCGCGCAGTTAAAGAGCGTTTGTCTGTGGCAGAAAGTGAAGGTCTGATGCCGCAAGATCTGATTAACGCCAAGCCAGTTGCTGCAGCAGTTAAGGAGTTCTTTGGCTCATCGCAGCTGTCTCAGTTTATGGACCAGAACAATCCGCTGTCTGAAATCACGCATAAGCGTCGTGTATCAGCTTTGGGGCCTGGTGGTTTGACGCGTGAGCGCGCCGGGTTTGAGGTGCGAGATGTGCATCCTACGCATTACGGGCGTGTTTGTCCGATTGAAACGCCAGAGGGACCAAACATTGGTCTGATTAACTCTTTGGCAACGTATGCGCGCACCAATGATTACGGCTTTATTGAAACGCCTTACCGCAAAGTCATTGATGGCAAAGTGACCGATGATATTGAATATCTGTCTGCTATTAATGAAGCAGAGTATGTAATTGCGCAGGCGTCCGCTCGCATTGAAAAAGGGCGTTTGGTGGAAGATTTGGTGGCGGTGCGTCATCTCAATGAATTCACCGTTAAGCCGCCACAAGACGTTCAATATATGGATGTTTCTCCGCGCCAAGTGGTCTCTGTTGCGGCATCGCTGATACCGTTTCTTGAGCACGATGATGCCAACCGCGCTTTGATGGGTTCAAACATGCAGCGGCAAGCGGTGCCGACATTGCGTGCGCAGAAGCCACTGGTAGGTACTGGCATGGAGCGTGTCGTTGCGACAGATTCCGGTGTTTGTGCGGTGGCGCGTCGTGGTGGTGTGATTGACAGTATCGATGCGAGTCGTATTGTGGTGCGTGTCAATGAAGATGAGGTTGCCAAAGGCGATGCAGGTGTTGATATCTACAACCTGACCAAGTACACACGCTCTAACCAGAATACGTGCATCAATCAGCGCCCAGTGGTTCGTCCGGGCGATAAAGTGGCTTGTGGTGATGTATTGGCTGATGGTACGTCTGTAGACCTTGGTGATTTGGCGTTGGGCCAGAACATGCGCATCGCGTTCATGCCGTGGAACGGTTACAACTTCGAAGACTCTATTTTGTTGTCAGAGCGCGTCGTTAAAGAGGATCGCTTTACGTCGATTCATATCCAGGAACTGACTTGTATTGCGCGTGATACCAAGCTGGGTTCTGAAGAAATTACAGCAGATATTCCCAATGTTGGTGAGGGTGCACTGGGTAAGCT
>CAZZNL010000100.1:0-6348 GCA_964655625.1 uncultured Pseudomonadales bacterium | reverse complement strand
CGTTGCTCTAGCGCTTGCCGCCGCCCTGAACCTGCGGGGCCTCGGTGCCGTAGCCTTCATTAATGCGGCACGCTCACAGCGCACCGGCTGTTCAAACACCGGATCACTGATCAAATACTCATCACCTTCACGACCATACACCAACAAATTGTGTGCATTGAAATGAAAACGCATGCCTTCGGGGAAATACGGCAACCAAAATACTGATGTTTGCAAACCAACAACGTGCCCTGCATCCAATGCAACATCCAGTGCATCCATACCGCGCTCCGCATGGCGAAATGTGCGAAACGCCATGCGAATACCCAAACGCTTTTGCAGCCCGCGAATAATGGAACGCGGCGGCATGCGATAGGCAATCAACGGCAAGCCTGACAATTTGACCAACGGGATCAAAGCAAAACTAGCCGCCGACGCCAAGCCAAATGCCATTGGCTCACTCAAGGGCAGGCCGTGGTGCGTCAACAGTGACGACATCACGCCGCTTTCACAATGCGCCGCTTGGCGATGAACAAAATCCTTCACGGCTGGCGCACCAGATTTTTCAATGTTGTTTCATCAATACCTAATGCATCGGCATAGCGCCGCAGAATTCGCAGCGGCAGTTTTTGATACACCGCCGGTCTAAAATGGCGACGAATACGCCAGCGAAACATACCGCTAGTCTGCGCCAATAATGCAACATCCATACGGCGGTATAGCATGTAGTATTCCAAGGGAGAAGTTTGCTGGCGCTGCGCACGCAACCAGGCATCCTCCTGCTGTTGCGCCAACAAATCTAGCGCCGAATCGGTGGCGATAGTCTCTGCTTCCCACCCCGTTGACGTGACACCGTGATACTCGCCCTGGGCATCGGTGGCATACAACAGCTTGCGATGCCCGCCGTAGGTGTGACTATTGTCTTGCGGCACTTGTGTCTGCTCCACGCTTACACCACCGTCAAATGCATAAAAGCCGTGGAGAAACGTCCGCTCTCTGGCACATAGCACAACAACTTTTCGCCGCGCTGCAAAACACCGCTGCGAAACAACTCATTCAACATAATATAAATGGATGCTGAACCGGTATTGCCGCAGCGTGTGAGATTGGTAAACCAACGCGACAGTGGAATATCCAATCCCACTCTCTGCAAGCCAGCCTGCACACGTTCACGAAAAAACTGCGAGGAGTAGTGCGGTAAAAAATAGTTAATCTCTTCTGCGCGCAGCGCATGTTTTTTGATCAGCGTCTGCAACGGCTTTTCGACGGTATAGGCAATCACTTGCTCATTGAGCAATTTCACATCCTGCTTCACCGCCATCACAGACAGCGCATTCCGCTGCTCCGACGCAAAGTGCTGCCAGCCTTTTATATCACCCGTTGATTGTTTGATAGCACCGGCATACATGCAGGTTTCCATTTCACCCGCATAAGACAATACCTCCAACCAATCTATGCGCAGCGATAGACCCTGCGATGCAGGATGATTTTCCACCAATACTGCACCCGCACCATCCGACAACATCCAGCGCAGAAAATCGCTATCAAACGCCAACTCTGGCTGTTTTTCTAACGCAACTATTTTTTTCTCATCTTCTTCAACAGAATCTTCTGTGTGTACATTGGGCAAATGAAAATTTTCCGCGCGCATACTGGCCGACGACAACTCAGAACCCGTTGCCACGGCATAACAGCTATCACCACTGCGCACGGCATTAACGGCATAGCGCAGCGCCGTCATCCCCGCCACACACACACCGCTGGTACTCACTACATCGCAAGCCTGCAAAGCTAACTCCCCTTGCACCATGCTGGCGTGACCCGGCATCAGTTGATCGGCAATAGACGTGCCGCAAGCCAGGCAATCAATTTTATTTTCCTGACAAGCTAACGCGCGCACAGCTTCTGCTGCTAACTGTGCGTTGCTGTGTGTGAATTGCAAGGTATTGGGATCAATAGCGTAATGCCGCGCCGTGATGCCATTGCTACGCAAAATAGTGCGGCGCGCGCGCGAAGGCCTTACACCCACTTGACCAAGCATCTGCTCCATTGCGTCATTGCCAACCGAAGCATTCGGCAAAAATGCGGCCGTCGCGGTGATATAAGCAGTGTGCGTCATACCTTGCCATCTTCCCCTGAAGGCTGTGCGTAATACTGTCGCTGCTGAGTCACACGCGTACGCGTCAGTGGCGTCAGCAAGCGCTTGATCACTGCTGATAGCGGCACCACCGTCAAAATCATCAGCACCAAGAACACAATATAAAAACACAACACTATTTTTCGTATTGGCGATGAAGGCTTACCGAGACTGCGCAACAATTTCCCCCACAGCAGAAAACTGCGCTTGGCAATTTTTTCCGATGCGATCAAGCGCTCGTTGATACGCACCGCGCCCAAGCCGCGCAACATCGGCGCAACGTCTTCGGTGGTGCGTTGCGGCAATTGGGCAGCGATGGCTTCACCAAAACGGCTGGCCGCTGCAATTGTTGCCTCAGGAATACCGGCCGCAGGAATCCATCCACCCAAAAAAGGCCCGCGCTTGCCAGTGAGCAGCCACATCGGTGTAGAAATAAAGGTCGCAGCGGGGTGAGCAGCATCCGTCAACACAATGTTATCGACCAAATGCGCGCCTAAGGCTGCCAGTTTTTCTTTCATCACTTCCTGTGCCATCAACCACATATTGCGGCAGGCGATCACTGTCACCACAGGCTTGCCGCGCAGCAGTTGTGCCGCTTGGGGGCTTTGCAAAAAAGCCATCACCGGTTGCGCCGGGGATAAAAACCACACGGGGTAGGCCACTATCACCAAATCAAACTCTGTCGCACCATCAACAGTTACATCACGCAATGGCGGCGGGTCTGCATACACCGTTTCTGGAAACGTATTAAAAAACTGCAGAAATGACCACGGAAAAGGCATTGCCGTTTGTGGCTGCAACCACTCAAACACCAATTCAATATTTTCTGCCGCCTGCAAAGGTGCAGTAATCGCACGCACCACGGCCGCCAGCTGTCCCGTCTGCGAATACGCCACCACCAACACTCGCTTTTTCATGCCATCGCCTCAAGCTGCAAACTGCCTTCGGCAATACGCTGTTCTTCACACCAACAAGAAAAGCGCAGTTGGTCTTCGCGCATTTTTCCCCACTGTATCTCACAGGTTTGCACAGGCAGCAGAGGCTGTAACCATTTCATTTTTTTTATACCGCACACACGAAGTTGCGGAAAAGTTTCCCCAGCGGCCGACAATACATGATCCAACAGCACAACACCGGGAACGACCGGGTTGCCGGGGAAATGTCCTGGCAATGCAGGATGCGAGTGGGGAATACTGAAAGACATGTGACGAAAAACATTTGTCATAATGGCGAGCGATTATACTACAGCACCCTTCGTCAGCTTTTTGTACGCAGTGAGCCAAACACGAATGACCAGCAGCACCATCAATATCGCCTCATTGATTCCGCATAGCGGTAGCATGTGCCTGCTCGATACAGTGGCTCAATACGATGAACAACACATCGTCTGCTGCGCACACAGCCATCGTCATACTGAAAACCCACTGCGCCATGCAGGACAGCTATCTATTTGCGCCGGCATTGAGTACGCCGCACAAGCGGTTGCCGTACACGGCGGCTTGCTCGCGCAACAACACGATCCTCAAACGCCCCCGCGACCCGGCATGATTGCCATTCTGTCTGCTGTGCGCTGGCATACCGACAGACTGGATACCGTTGCCGACACCTTGGACATTCGCGCCGACAAACTGGCGGATTTGCCGCAAGGTCTGCAATACCATTTCTCGCTGAGTGCCGCGTGCCGTGTATTACTGGAGGGCGACATGATCATTGCGCTGCCAGCGGTGGCTGCCGCATGAGCACAACCCTCCGTTGCAACGTATTGAACTGGGCAGGATGGATGCCCGGCATCAGCAGCACAACGGACTGGCGAGCCTGGGCAGCAGGCGAGCAAGCCATAGCCGCCACACCGGACAGCCCGCCGGTGGATTTTGTCCCCTCCATGCAGCGCCGCCGTCTGTCTCGCCTGTCTCGCCTGTCTTTGGCCGCTGCCCATGCCTGTGTCGGCGACCGCCAATCACTACCCACAGTATTCGCCTCGCAACACGGTGAAATCCATCGCACAGTCAGCCTGTTAGAGGAGCTGGCGCGACAAGAGCCGCTATCACCCATGGCGTTCAGCCTTTCGGTACACAACACCGCTTCCGGGCTGTATTCCATCACCACCGGCAACACGGCTCCGTCTACTGCCATTGCCGCTGGATGCGACACCCTGCCCACGGCACTCATTGAGGCCATCGGCCAGCTGCAACGGCACGATGAAGTTCTGCTGGTCTACGCCGAAGAACCGCTGCCAACTGTATACAGCGACTTCGCCACACCCAGCCTGACCTTGGGGCTCGCTCTGCTGCTGGGCAGGCCATCTGCTGGCACCGCACCATTGCTGACCCTCACGCTGGATCACACCGCAAACGCAGCGCGACCCCATGCAGCCACCACAGATTGGCTGCACTGGTTCATCGGCGGCCACGACGCGATCCATATGACCGGCGAGCGCTGCCAGTGGCACTACAGGTGGGAACAATCGTGAGTCCCGACTGGCTGCAACGCAGCATGGTCTTTGTTGATCGCATCTGGCGCACATTGGCGACCGGCCACTGTTTCGCTTTTCTGTTTGTTGGCGGTTTTCTATTGGCGATATCCGCCCTGCCCATCACGCGCCTGCTCGGTCGCAGCCCTGCAGAAAAAGATGCCCGCGCACGACGCCTAATCCACCACACCTTCCGTTTCTATCTCTGGCAGATGGAAGCCCTGGGGCTGATGCACCTGCGCATACACGGACGCGAACACTTGGCGCAGGCCGCTGGCAAACTGGTGATCGCCAATCACCCTTCGCTGCTGGATGTGGTCATCCTGATTTCACTAATGCCCGACTGCGATTGCATCGTCAAAGGCGCATTGCGCAAAAGTCTGGTCAGCGGCGTTATCCGCGCTACGGGCTACACCGACAACAGCAATGGTGACACCATGCTCTCGCGCTGCGCACACAGCCTCGCCGCAGGCTTTCCGCTTATCGTATTTCCCGAAGGCACACGCAGCACACCCGGTACCGCACTGCAATTTCAACGCGGTGCGGCCAATATCGCCGTGCGCTGCCACGCTGACATTCTGCCCATTGTCATTACTTGCGAACCACCGACCCTGCTCAAAGACGAGCCCTGGTATAAAATACCGGCGCAGAAACCCGTGTTTAGCGTGAAAATTTTTCCTGCACTGGCAACCAGCACCCTGATTGAAGCCAGCGCATCACCTGCATTGGCCACACGGCAATTAAACCGCTATTTGCTCAATTTTTATCAACAACAGTTACATCCGCGTTCAAACAGCCCAACACAGGAAATTTATTAGCACATGTCGGATCTCACACTCGAAATCAAACAACTCATTATTGATTGTCTGGACTTGGAAGACATGACACCAGATGACATCGACAGCAGCGCCCCCCTGTTTGTCGACGGCCTGGGGCTGGACTCTATCGACGCACTGGAACTGGGCCTGCACATCCAGAAAAAATTTCAGATCAAACTGGACGCCAATGCCGAAGACACGCGCAAACATTTTGCTTCGGTCAATGCTCTGAAAGCCTTCATTGAAAGCCAACAACCCTGAAACCCGTTTTTAGACAGAGACACCACCATGAATCGCGATGAGATGCTCCAGCGTTTACAGCAAATTCTGGAAGAACATTTTGAGATTGAACACAGCAAAGTCACCCCGGATGCCAACTTATACACCGACCTGGATCTCGACAGTATTGATGCTGTCGATCTGGTCATCTTGGTGCAAGACATGATTGGCACCAAGATCAGCCCGGAAGAATTCAAAGCCGCGCGCACCGTTAATGACGTTATCGCAGTGGCAGAAAAATTATTGGCGAGCGCTTAAGTTTTGAAGCGGCTGCCCGCCATTCTATTAACGCTTCTGACACTCACCTACCCGGCGCTGGTCTACATTGGCCTGCTGCATTTTTCTGTGCAGTGGGTCGGCACTGTCATTACGGCGCTACTGGTGCTGCGCCTACTCATTTTGCGCAAAAACCTGGGCAGTGAAATAAAAACTTCGCTAGCCCCTGCCATTATTCTCGCTATTGGTTGTGCTTCGATTGCTACTGCACTCAATCACGCGGGCGCACTCAAGCTGATCCCTGTGGTGATCAACCTTGCGTGTCTATCAGGGTTCGCCGCTACACTTTATCGCCCGCCCAGCATGATTGAACGCTTTGCCAGATTGCAGGAACCCGAATTAAGCTGTGAGGCGATTGCCTATACCCGCAAGGTGACACAAGTGTGGTG
>CAZZNL010000099.1:4972-6357 GCA_964655625.1 uncultured Pseudomonadales bacterium | reverse complement strand
TCCTTTAATAGCGCAGGCACTTCTTCTGGCGAGCAACCAAACTTTCGCGACAAGTCCACTGCACAATCAGGGCTGCGAAACGCCACCCGCAACAACAGGCCTACGCGATGGGCATACTGTTGAAACTTGGCAATTTCCGCCTGATTGTCGACCACAAACGTGCTGCACCCAAAGCGCAGTGCATCACGAATATCTTTATCTTTTTTGATCGGATGTGTGTGAATGGTGCGACGCGGATCGACTTTCTGCTTACGCAGCAGATTGATCTCACCAGTAGACGCAATATCAAATCCGGCACCGAGTTTATTCAAGGTGTGAACAATTGCCGCATGCGGAAAGGCCTTTACCGCGTAGTAAAGGCCGACATTCGGCAGCGCGGCAGCCAACTGACGGTATTGGTCAGCCAGCTTGGCACAGTCCAGCAGTAATAATGGCGAACCATACTCTTCAACGATAGCGCGTGTGCGCGACTCGTCAAACAACACCTCAGAAAACAGATTTGCCATCAACGCTTCCGACCTTTATCAGCTGTTGTCAGATTTTCCCACCGCTTCCAAAACGTACTGCGGAAGCGCAAAAGAAGCCACATGGATATCCGGATTGTAATAACGTGTTTTAATACCTGATGCTTTGAAGCGCTCACGAATTGTGGCGACATCCACCTGACGCAGCGCCTTGTTGTCGCTAGACCATGCAAACGTCATCACGCCGCCCACATAAGTTGGCACGGCTGCGGTGTAGAAGTGCACATCACCGAAGGTCAACGCCATGCGTTGTGCCGTGGTTTTCACTTCATCCAACTGCATAAATACCACACCATTTTGCGTGACCATGATGCCGCCATCATTTAAACAGCGTTTGCAATCACTATAGAACTGGCTGGTGAACAACACCTCACCCGGACCAATAGGATCGGTGGAATCAGAAATAATGATGTCAAATTTTTCCTGGCAATTCGCGACAAAACGGCAACCGTCATCGATAACGATGTTGGCGCGCGGATCATCGTAGGCGCCGGCGGAATGGTTGGGCAGGTATTCGATCGCCATATCGATAACTGCTTTATCAATTTCCACTTGTGTAACGTGCTCAATGCTCTGGTGGCGGCACACTTCGCGCAAAATACCGCCGTCGCCACCACCGATAATCAGCACACGCTTGGCTTTGCCGTGCGCCAGAATCGGCACATGCGTCAGCATTTCATGGTAAATGAACTCATCTTTTTCAGTGGTCTGCACCACGCCGTCCAGCACCATCACGCGCCCAAATAGCGCATTGTGAAAAATCATCAATTGTTGATGGCCGGTATCCAGCTCGAAATAAACCTTGTCAATGTCATGGCGTTGGCCCCAAGCGTCGTACAGGGTTTCATTACAGGTTTTAGT
>CAZZNL010000099.1:0-4962 GCA_964655625.1 uncultured Pseudomonadales bacterium | reverse complement strand
CCACTTTGGTCAACAACAAAAAAACACACGGCCGCTGGCAACCGTATGAAGATTGAGCCAGCCTGCCAGCGCATGTTACAGGGAGGTCGGCGATTATGGAGCGGTTTGCAGGATTTGCAAGCATCTATATAATTGCGCCGCTTTTCATGGTGGCCCTGTCGGTTCCCCGCAATGAGCAGCTGTAAACCCCGCCAGGCCCGGAAGGGAGCAACGGTAGCAGCCCGCTTGTGTGCCGGGGTTTGGCTGGCAGGGACACCACCCTCTCCCTATACTAGCCATCCGACTTTTCAGCAGCGTCTCGGTCATGAGCTACCAGGTACTTGCCCGCAAGTGGCGCCCGCAACATTTTCGCGATATGGCCGGTCAAACGCATGTTCTACAAGCGCTGATCAATGCCCTGGATCACGATCGCCTACATCACGCCTATTTGTTCACCGGCACACGCGGTGTGGGCAAAACCACCATCGCCCGCATCTTGGCAAAATGCCTCAACTGTGAAGCCGGTGTCAGCTCACAACCCTGTGGCCAATGCGCGGCCTGCCGCGAGATCACCGAAGGGCGCTTTGTCGATCTGATCGAAATTGATGCCGCCTCGCGCACCAAAGTCGAAGACACCCGCGAAATTCTTGATAACGTGCAGTACCTACCGGCGCGCGGCCGCTACAAGGTATACCTGATCGACGAAGTGCACATGCTCTCAACCAGCAGCTTTAACGCCCTGCTGAAAACGCTGGAAGAACCGCCCGCGCATGTCAAATTCCTGCTCGCCACCACCGACCCACACAAATTACCCGTCACAGTGCTGTCGCGCTGTTTGCAGTTCAATCTGAAAAATCTGTTGCCGGAAAAAATTGTCGAGCACCTGAAATCCATACTCGACAAAGAAGTCATCAGCTACGAAGAAGCCGCTCTATGGCTGCTGGCACGCGCTGCTGACGGTTCGATGCGCGATGCGCTGTCGCTGACAGACCAAGCCATCGCCTTCAGCGGTGAACAAGTGTCTGAAGCAGCTGTGCGCGACATGCTCGGCACAATGGATCGCCGTCTGATCCACCCACTGCTCGATGCGTTAATCAACAATGATGCCAGTGCGCTCCTGACCGCCGTGGCGCAACTGGCGGAACAAAATCCAGACTACAGTGGCGCGCTGGATGAACTGCTATCGCTGCTGCACCGCATTGCCATCGTGCAAGCGGTTCCCGCCGCAACAGAGCAAGCGCCTGACGAACGCGAACGCTTGCAATATCTGGCGAGCAACATGACGGCTGAAGATGTGCAGCTCTACTACCAAATCGGGTTAAACAGCCAGCGCGACCTGGCCTTTGCTCCCGATCTGCGCTCCGGCTTTGAAATGGCGTTACTGCGCATGCTGGCTTTTCGTCCTCAAGGCAGTGCCGGCGGCGACAAAAAAAAAACTGAACTGACACGCCCAACCACAACAAAAGCGTTCGAGTCTCAAGCAACATCACAACAAGCAATACAGCAACAACAAGCAATACAGCAACAACAAGCAATACAGCAACAACAAGCTGCACCGCCAGCCAAACCGATACCACAAGCCGCTCCTCAACCGGCGACAGCAAGCAGCAACACCAAACTCACACTCACTACCACAGACTGGCCTGCACTGTGGAAGCGCCTGCCTTTGAGCGGCATTGTGCGCAACACCGCCGCGCACTGTTGCCTGGAACGCATTGAAGGCCAACACTATTTTTTTACCCTGGATATTGAGCAAGCCGGTTTATTTGCCGAATCCCACGCCAACAGCTTGGCCGGCACCTTGAGTCAATATCTGAATACAACCTGCCAAGTCACCATTGCGCCCGGCGCACTCAGCAAGCCCAGCCCCCACCAAATTGAACGGCAACGAAAATTGCAGCAACAACAAGATGCTGAAAATGCATTCCACACTGACCCCAATGTCATCGCGCTGCTGCAACAATTTGAAGGCAGCGTTGTGGATGGCTCTATCCAACCGCTACAAAATACTATTCATTAACCATTCACCTCATCACACGAGCGAACACATCATGAAACTTGGCAATATGAACGAACTGATGAAACAGGCGCAGGCAATGCAAGAAAAAATGCAGCGCATGCAGGAAGAAGTGGCGCAAATGGAAGTCACCGGTGAATCCGGTGCGGGCCTGATAAAAATAGTTATGAATGGCCGTCATGATGCACGCAATGTCAGCATCGACAGCAGCTTACTGACCGAAGACAAGGAAATATTGGAAGACCTGATCGCCGCTGCCATCAACGATGCCGTGCGAAAAATAGAGAGCAATTCACAACAACAGATGCAAAAACTGACCGGCGGCATGCAAATGCCACCAGGCTTTAAAATGCCGTTCTAAAAGGCTGAAGTTGAAACACTAACCTTCATTGCTTGGCCAGATGATTTAACGGCGTTCGCAAGGTGACAAACTCTTCCGCCGCTGTTGGATGAATACCGATAGTCGCATCAAATTGCTGTTTGGTAGCACCTGATTGCAGTGCAACAGCAAAACCTTGAACAATCTCGCCTGCCTCGGCGCCGACCATGTGCAACCCGACTACGCGATCGGTTGACGGCTGCACAATCAATTTCATCATCACACGCTCATCACTACCGCTCACAGTGTGCTTTAGCGACCGGAAATCCGTGCGATAAATAGCGACGTCATCACCGTAAAGAGACTCGGCTTGCTGCTGGGTTATGCCTACGGTAGCCGCCTCTGGTGTGGAAAAAATAGCGCTGGGCACCAGATCATAGCGAATGCGCGGTTTCTTGCCTGTGCCAAACCAGTGATCGACCAACCACATGGCTTCTGCTGTCGCCACTGGCGTCAATTCTTTATATCCCACCAAATCACCGATGGCATACACCGAAGGCTCGTGGGTTTGATAATTCTCATCAACCACCACATGCCCGGACGGCTTTATTTGTACCACAAGGTTTTGCAAGCCCAACGTGTTAGTTGCAGGCTTTCTGCCGGTAGCAAATAGAACGCAATCTGCCTCTAGCGTTTGACCAGTGCTACAGCGCACCGACAAACCGGATACTGTTTTTTCAATCGCCAGCACATTGTCATCCAACTGCAATGACACACCCTGCTTGCTCATTTCTTGCAATAAAAACTGACTGATATCTTGATCAAAATTGCGCAACAATTTTCCGCTGCGATGCACCAGTGTTACTTGACTGCCAAAACCGCGCAAAATACCTGCCAACTCCACTGCGATATAACCGCCACCGACTATCACTGCGCGCGCAGGTCGCTCCGGCAACGTAAAGAAGTCATCAGACGTAATACTGTGCTCCACACCAGGAATATCGGGCTGCCAAGGTCTGCCGCCCGTCGCCAGCAAAATACGTTGTGCCGTCAGTGTTTTTCCATCCACTGCAGCCGTATGGCCATCCAACAACTTCGCTGTGCCGCGAATAATCTCTACTCCAGAATTTTGTAACAAGTTGTTGTAAACCGCGTTTAATCTCTCGATTTCTTTAGCAACACTTTCCACCAACACTTGCCATCTATGCTGCGGGGCTTGTGTCGACCAGCCAAACCCCTCCGCCTCATGGATTTGCACCGGCAATTGCGCAGCATAATGAAACAGTTTTTTTGGAATACAGCCGACATTGACGCAAGTGCCGCCAAGATATTGCTGCTCAATCAAGGCCACACGCTTACCACTAGCTGCCGACATACGCGCAGCGCGCACACCGCCCGAACCGCCACCGACAACCAGCAAATCGTATTCAAATGCCATGAAAACCGCCTCCTGTCATATCCATTACACTCGGCACCACTTCATAGGAAATGGCCTGTGCCTGCAAGTGCATCAGCCACGTACTCATCTCACGCCAGGCCATTGGATCACCCGTTACCAGGAAAACCACTTTTTCCTTGTTGGCGATACCAGCCTGCAAAATAGCCATGATGTCATCTGCTTTGGTCACATCCTGCCGCTCGGCATCGCGCCGCGACAAACTCACCACCGCATCATTGACGCCTGCCATCACCACCAGGCGATCGCAGGCTTGTAAATGACGCAGAGCCCTAAAGCTCAGCAAATCCGGCTCTCCTGTTCCGTCACCAAGAATGGCCACGTGTCCGTGCACAACAGGATGCGCTGCAAAACTTTCCAAATGCGCCAACAATTCACTTTCTTCAGGCAGCGCAGATAAATCGTTACTCGTGCCGAGCAAATATGGCTGCAATAAATGATCCCAGAAACGCAGCCTTTGACGCATATCCGGCAAACGACTGGCGACTCTTGATCGCAATGCTGCAATACGTTGCGCGAATTTTCCCAATGTTACCGGCAGCAACGCTTCCAAACGTGCACGCAACAAACGCGCCAACACTGGAGCAACACCATTGCTGGACACGGCAATCACGATGGGATTGCGATCAATCACGGATGGAAAGATAAATGTGCACAACTCAGGGCGATCGACCACATTCACAGGCAGAAAACGCGCTTTAGCCGCTGCAGAAACACGCTCATTCACAGCCGATTGCTCGCAAGCCGACACCACCAATGAAACACCATCCAGGCAGGCATCAGTGAATAAATCTGCCGCGACAACATCCACCACAGCACCAGCACTGGCCAACAGCCGACGCTTGCGCTGCGCCACCTTGCTCTCGCCTACCAGCAAACAGCGCTTGCCCTGAACATCGAGAAAAATCGGCAAGGTCTGCATGCTGACTACCTCAAGCGCTTCACAGTTCTGGCAAGCAGATGATTACTTGCTGCTCTCTACCCAGCGACCATTGGTGTAAACAGCCCGCCAACCTGTTGGCTTACCTGCAATTTCGGTTTGCACATAGTGCTCACGCGATTTGCGACTAAACCGCACAATAGCGGCATTGCCTTCAGGATCTTTTTGCGGCGCAGAGAACAAAAACTCGTATTTGGGATCAATCTCGTGTTGATGCGGAATCAGCTCCGACACCAAGGGCGCGCGCGTTT
>CAZZNL010000098.1:0-6363 GCA_964655625.1 uncultured Pseudomonadales bacterium | reverse complement strand
AGCGGGTGGCGTGGCGATGGTTGTGCTGTTGCTGGGATTGTTGGGATACCGTAGAAGAGCTACCGCTCGTGAAGAAGCATTGGATGCAGATGATGAATCCGGTGTGACAGAACATCATTTCGATCAAGCGGCAGAGTACGCACAACAGGATGATGACACCGTTGATTTCCATGCAGCCGAGGAAGCGGCTGATCATCAGTCACTGGAAGCTTTGTTGGATACAGCGGTCGATGAATCACCGGCTGCGCCAGTGGAAGATGTGAAAGCCGAGTCCGGTGATGTGCTGGGCGAAGCGGATATCTACATTTCCTTCGGCAATTTTGACAAAGGTGAAGCCCTGTTGAAATCGGCAATTTCAGCAGAGCCTACACGCAGCGATTACCGCTTGAAATTGCTGGAACTGTACAAAGAAGCCACCAATCTCACAGCATTTGATAACGCCTACCGCGATCTGATTGACCTCGATGACGATGCAGCGATTGCGCGCGCCGGTACTTTGCGTGCCGCCATTCCGGGTGCAGCAAACTCACCATTTGCTTTTGGTGTTTCTTCAGCAGCGGCAGCAGCGGGCATTACCGATGAAGTCGATTTTGATTTTGATCTCGACATGGATTTGCCAGAAGAAGCGCCTGTTGCGCCTGCGGCACTGGAACCGGTTGTCGACGCCGTGATTGAAACTGCGCCGCCCGTGGCAGAAACAGCGCCAAGCTTTGATATGGATTTTGATCTTGATGCGCCTGTTGCAGATTCGCCAGTACAAACGTCGATTCGTGAAGCCGTGTCTGCTGCTGATGTGTCTATTGTCGAAGCACCGGCGGCTGAAACTGCTGTTGAAGCGGCAGATGAAGAAGCGTTCAGTCTCGATTTTGATCTGGATCTTGAGTTGCCGGCAGAGGAAGCGCCTGCACTGGAGCTGCCGGAATTGGAGATGGCGGAAAGCGTTGCTGCGCCAACACCAGTCTACACCGAGGAAGAAACTGCGCTGTTGGACGCAGTGACTGCTGATGCAGGCGATGTGGACGAGGAGCTGGGCTTCTTGTCCGATGCAGACGAAGCGGCCACCAAATTGGACTTGGCGCGCGCCTACATCGACATGGGTGACAAGGAAGGAGCCAGAGATATTCTGGCGGAAGTGTTGGAAGAAGGTCGCGACGAACAGAAACGCGAAGCGCAAGCGCTGTTGGACAGCATTGGCTGAGTTCATTTACAAGCGCAATGCCGAAATCATGCCCGGAGGGAGTCTTCCCCCGGGCATTTCTCGTTTTGCATTAGGCGTTGAATACCGTGGTGATCGCTATCACGGTTGGCAGCGTTTGGCAGGGCGGCACGAACCGACGGTGCAGGCGGCGCTGGAGCAAGCATTGAGTGTTGTTGCCGATGAGCCGATTACAGTGATCTGTGCTGGGCGCACAGACGCTGGTGTGCATGCCACAGGGCAGATTGTGCATTTTGATACTGGCGCTGTGCGCAATGAAAAAGCTTGGGTGCTAGGCGTGAACTCACATTTGCCGCCTGATATTCGCGTGCGTTGGGCCAAACCGGTACCAGCTGTATTTCACGCAAGGTTTTCTGCGCGCGCACGCACCTATCGCTACTTGATTGCCAACACACCGTCGCAGCCGGCTATCGCACACGGCCAGTGTTTGTGGATCAGAAAATCGTTGGATATTGCCGCTATGCAGCGCGCGGCTAATTTTTGTGTGGGTGAACACGATTTTTCTTCCGTGCGCGGTGCGAGTTGCCAAGCGAAAAGTCCGGTGCGCACTTTGCATGCGCTCGATGTGATGCGCACGCAAGACTGGGTAGTAACAGAAGTGCGTGGCAATGCGTTTTTACACCACATGGTGCGCAATTTGATGGGGCTGTTGGTGCCGGTGGGTTTGGGGTATCAGCAACCGGAATGGGTGCGCGACGTGCTGGCATTGCGCGATCGCAAACAAGCGGGAAAAACAGAAGCACCGGGTGCGCTGTATTTGGTCAAAGTGGAATACGATGGCGATTACGGTTTTCCGATGGTGGCCAAAGGGCCTTTTATGTTGCCGGATTGAAATAAAAAACGGAGCACAAAGGCTCCGTTTTTTTTTCGTGCTTGTTGTAGCAATGTTAATCAGTTGACCAAGCCTGTGCCGGCCAGTGCATAGTCTTTCGCCCACTTGTAGTCAGGCTTGCCAGAGGGTGAGCGCACCACTTCGCCGGCAATATGCAATTCGCGCGGCACTTTGTAACCGGCAATATGTTGGCGCGCTTTTTCTTGCACATCGGCCAATGTCAGTTTCTTGTTGTCGCGCACAGAGACAACGGCGGTGACTTTGCTGCCAAAACGCGGATCCGGTGTGGCGACAACCAGTGCATCAAAAATATCAGGATGCGCTTTCAGTGCTTGCTCCACTTCTTCAGGGAAGATTTTTTCACCGCCAGAATTGATGCAGTTGCTGCCGCGACCAAAGACAGAAATGGAGTTGTCGTCTTCCAGTTTGGCGGCATCGCCAGTGAGCAACCAGCGTTTGCCATCGACGATTACGAAAGTTTTTTCGGTTTTGATCGGGTCGTTGTAATAACCGGCAGGAATGTGGCCAGCGCGTGCAAAAATGCCCGTCTCACCAGGCTTGGCATGGCGCATCGGTGTTTCATCTTCGATGATGACATCCATGAAGTCACTTTTTGCTACGTTGCCCAAACCGCCTTCTGATTTTTTGTTGCCGCCGTCCATGCCCATCTGGCCGGATTCGGAAGAGCCGAAGGCATTGGTGATGAAACAGTTGGGGAAATGTTTTTTGAATTCATTTTGCTTGGCTTCAGAGAAGACCGCGCCGCCCGAGCCGATGTTGAAGACGCTGCTGAGATCCCATTTTTCTGGATTCTTGTCGAGTGAATCCAGCAGGGGGATGGCCATGGCGTCACCGACGATCTGTATAGTGTTGCATTTTTCACGCGCCACGATGTCCCACACTTGCTCGCCGTTAAAAGAGCGATGGTGATTGAGCACCAGCTTGTTGCCTGCCAGCAATTGAATACAGGCATACCACCAGGAAGCGCCGTGCATCAGTGGGGCGAGAGCAATGCCGCAGAGCTGGAAGTCACCGATACGGGTTTTGATGTCTTCGGGTTTTTCACACTTGCCCAGTGGGCTGAAGTGACCGCCACCGCCCATCGCGGCAAAAAATACATTTTCGTGCGGCCACATTACGCCTTTAGGCATACCGGTAGTGCCGCCGGTGTAGAGAATGAACAAATCATCACCTGCGCGTTGACCAAAATCGCGCGCCGGTGAACCCTGCTGGGTGGCGGCTTCGTATTCGAAAGAGCCAATGGTGCTGAGTTCGTGGTGCGTGCCGTCTTGCACCGAAACGAACAGCTTCAGATCAGGAGCGGCTTGACGCACTTCGGCGATGGCGGGAATAAATTCGCGGTGATGAATACAGGCCACCATATTGGCGTTGTCAAAGACGTACAGCAGCTCATCTTTCACATAGCGATAGTTCACATTGATAGGCACGGCGCGGATTTTGAAGCAGGCCAGCATGCTTTCCAGGTACTCAGCGCAGTTGTACATATACAGGCCGACATGATCACCGGCTTTAATACCCTGGCCTTTGAGGAAATGGGCGAGGCGGTTGGCGCGGTCTTCCAGTTGCGCAAACGTGACGCGGGAGTTGCCGCACACCAGTGCTTCGCGATCGGGAATAGTGTCAGACACCATTTCAAACAGGTCGGCAATATTGAAAGTTGGCGTGCTCATTTTGTTGTCCTCTCAGGAAGTTCCCATTAATGAAAGCTGGCAAGTAATGAATGCTGGCGGGCGGCCAGTGCCGCTGCGAGCCGCAGATTCTAGCAGGTTGCAGACAGTGGTGGCCGTGTCGGCGCTACGAGTAATGTCGAGCGCTACAACAGCGCCAAACTCGTCCCACCAAGCCTCTACTTTTGAGAGCGGTGAAAAATGGGGGGATTACCATACTGCGCCCTCGGCCATGCGCGTTCTTTTGAACTCCAAGGAGCCTTTGCCTACAATACGCGCCCCGCAATCTTGTCCGTATTCTGAGGAATCCGCCGTGTTAGAAGCCTATCGCAAACATGTAGAAGAACGCGCTGCTGAGGGCGTGGTACCTAAGCCGCTGTCCGCCGAGCAGGTGTCTGGTCTGGTAGAACTGCTGAAGAACCCGCCCAAGGGCGAAGAGGCTTTTTTGCTGGGGCTGTTGACTCATCGGGTTCCAGCGGGTGTAGACCCAGCCGCCTACGTCAAGGCCGGGTTTTTGACGGCGATCGTCAAAGGCGAAGTGCAGTCGCCCCTAGTTGACAAGAAGCAAGCCGTGAAACTGCTCGGCACGATGCTGGGTGGTTACAACATCACCACGTTGGTGCAGTTGTTGGACGATGCTGAACTTTGCACTGTTGCCGCCGCTGAATTGAAACACACGCTGTTGATGTTCGACGCGTTTCACGATGTGGCTGAAAAAGCCAAGCAGGGCAATGCCAACGCCAAGGCGGTGATGCAGAGCTGGGCTGATGCAGAGTGGTTTACTGCGCGCCCTGAAGTGCCGCAAGCGATCAAAGCCACCGTATTTAAAGTCACTGGCGAAACCAATACTGACGATTTGTCGCCTGCGCCGGATGCGTGGAGCCGTCCGGATATTCCTCTGCACGCACTGGCGATGTACAAGATGGCGCGCGAAGGTTTGACGCCGGACAAACCCGGCACGGTCGGCCCAATCAAGCAACTGGAAGCGCTGAAAGCCAAAGGTTTGCCTGTGGCGTTTGTGGGCGATGTAGTCGGTACCGGTTCTTCGCGTAAATCCGCCACCAACTCGGTGATCTGGTACACCGGTGAAGATATTCCGTACGTGCCGAATAAGCGTTTTGGTGGCATCTGCATCGGCGGCAAAATTGCGCCGATTTTCTTCAACACCATGGAAGATGCCGGTGCGCTGCCGTTTGAATGTGACGTCAATAAACTGAACATGGGTGATGTGATTGTCATCAAACCGTTTGAAGGCAAAATCACCAACGAAGCAGGTGATGTGTTGGCGGAATTCGGTTTGAAAACCGATGTGCTGCTCGATGAAGTGCGCGCCGGTGGCCGTATCAATTTGATCATCGGTCGCGGCTTGACCGACAAAGCGCGCGCTGAGTTGGGTCTGGCGGCATCTACAGTTTTCCGTCGTCCTCATCCGCCGGCAGACAGCAGCAAAGGTTTCACGCTGGCACAAAAAATGGTGGGTAAGGCCTGTGGTGTGACGGGTGTGCGCCCCGGCACGTATTGCGAGCCGAAAATGACCACCGTGGGTTCGCAGGATACAACTGGCCCGATGACGCGCGACGAATTGAAAGATCTTGCCTGTCTGGGTTTTTCTTCCGATTTGGTGATGCAGTCTTTCTGTCACACTGCGGCGTATCCAAAGCCGGTGGATGTAGAAACACACCACACGCTGCCGGATTTCATCATGACGCGCGGCGGTGTGGCACTGCGCCCTGGCGACGGCATTATCCACTCGTGGTTGAATCGCATGTTGCTGCCGGACACTGTCGGTACTGGCGGTGATTCGCACACGCGTTTCCCGATTGGTATTTCATTTCCTGCCGGTTCAGGTTTGGTGGCTTTCGGTGCGGCAACAGGCGTAATGCCACTGGATATGCCGGAGTCGGTGCTGGTGCGTTTCAGCGGCGAAATGCAGCCGGGTATTACGCTGCGCGATCTGGTCAACGCCATTCCGTATGCTGCGATTCAGCAGGGTTTGTTGACGGTAGAGAAAAAAGGCAAGAAAAATATTTTCTCCGGGCGCATTTTGGAAATCGAAGGTCTGCCGAAATTGAAAGTAGAGCAGGCGTTTGAAATTTCCGATGCCTCTGCCGAGCGTTCGGCGGCGGGCTGTACCATCAAACTGGATAAAGAACCGATCATCGAATACCTCACATCTAATATCACGATGCTGCGCTGGATGATCAAGGAAGGCTACGGCGATGCACGCACGCTGGAGCGTCGCGCCAAAGCGATGGAAGCGTGGTTGGCGAATCCGCAGTTGATGGAAGCGGATAAAGATGCTGAGTATGCGGCGGTGATTGAGATTGATCTCAACACCATCAAGGAACCACTGTTGGCATGCCCGAATGATCCGGATGATGTGAAAAAACTGAGCGATGTGCAGAACACCAAAATTGACGAGGTGTTCATCGGTTCGTGCATGACCAACATCGGCCACTATCGCGCAGCGGGTAAATTGTTGTCGAAAGTGAAAGACGGTTCGCTGCCGACCACATTGTGGATTGCGCCGCCGACGCGCATGGACGAGTACCAACTGAAAGAAGAAGGCTACTACGGTATTTTTGGTGCCAGTGGTGCGCGCACTGAAATGCCAGGCTGTTCACTGT